>JBEIEG010000024.1:0-17578 GCA_040383035.1 Hyphomonadaceae bacterium
AGCACTTCTTGGGTCGCGATCAGGGCATCCGCCAACTGGCTCTCTTCCAAGGACACGCGCCACGCATAGCTCGCCGTGAAGATCAGGCCGATGATAATCGCAAACGCCATTGCGAATTGATAAAGGGCTGGAAGTTCGAACGTGGCGGCTGGAAGCCAGGGCAGGGGATAGGAGTAAAGCGCCAGTACGCAAACGCTCAAAACCGTTACCGCAATAATGCTCAGCGTCCAGCGCGGCTGCAGCGTTGAGGCCGCAATCGTGGCTGGCGCGATCAAAAGCAGACAGAATGGATTGGCAATCCCGCCAGTCAGATAGAGCAAAAATGCCAATTGCAGCACGTCAAAGGTTAGTTGTGCCGCTGCTTCCCACTGCCGCACCAAACGTTGTGGCGGCAGGCCAACGGTAATCATGATGTTCAGCGTGATGTTCGCCGCAATCGTTAAAAGGCAAGCCAGTAAGGGCAATTCGAACTTGAAGCCGAAATGCACCACCAAAACGGTGATGAATTGGCCAATCAGAGCAAACCAGCGCGAACTAACCAGTGTTCGCGATCGAAGGCGGCCTACAAAGGGCGCATTGACCGCAATAGCCGCCGCGATAATCTCCTGATCTTTCGAAAGTCTGTCCATGCGATCAGCATAAGCACCCGTGGCCATTCATGTAACGCCTTTTGCATGATCCTTATGCGATAGATTGCCGCATGCAAATCTTTTGGGGCAAATCGTTTGGGATGGTGAAGGCGAATGTCGGCGGCTTTGCAACTCCAATCAAAATGTGGCGGGCTTTTAGTACGTTGCATTTTCTAAGACGAAGAAGTTCAGTACAACGCTCTCTCTTGATGTTCGAAGCTATTCAGTGTCTGGTTAGACTGGAATGAGTTGGGGTGGATTCATAGATGCCGCGTTTCTTGCTTCTTTTGTCAATGACTGGGTTTTTGGCCGCTTGCGCTTTGTCGCCTCAAGCCCGTGTCACGAAGAGCGATCACGATCGATTCTTTGACAGTGTATCTAAACTGTGTGGTCAAGCCTTTGCCGGTAAAATGGTAACGGACCATCCAATGGATGCAGATCTGAAGGGAAAAGCGATGATCATCCATGTTCGCAATTGCACCGCAGATACCATCAAAATCCCTCTACATGTCGAAGATGACAGGTCTCGCACATGGGTGCTTACACGCAAAGCTGGGGGGGCCGAAGCGGGGATTGAGTTGAAGCACGACCATCGTCATGCGGACGGCACCGAAGATGAAGTCACACAATATGGCGGTCGCACCCTGACACCGGGCAACGCTAGCCGCCAAGAATTTCCTGCTGATGCCTTTTCAAAGGCGCTTTTTGAACGGATTGGGCGACCAAATTCATCACTCAATATTTGGGGGATGGAAATTGAGCCCGGAAAGCGTTTCATTTATGAGGTCACGCGACCAAACCGGCATGTGCGCTTTGAATTTGATCTGAGCCAAAAGATCTCTGCACCGCCGCCACCTTGGGGAACGCCCTCTGTTGACCAAAAGGTCCCACAACCGTCTCGGTAGACTTCTAGCCAGATAGTTGAGCTTGGTGTCTTCGAGACTGGCACTAGTTGGCCCAAAGACTGCGAAGCCAACGAATGTTGGATGTCGACAATCTCTGATGCGCTGGCCAAACGCGACATTGGTGAGCGCGAGGCTCGCCGTTGGCAGTCTCAAACGAACTATTTACCCACCTTACGTTCCTTAAGGCGCGAGGACTTCCAAGCCCTAGCGCAACGCTATTTCGTCGACAGCCGACTGATCCGGGTGCACATTCTGCCCCGGGGCAAAAGCTAATGAAGGCGATGAAAAGTGAAATCTGCGCGGTTCTCGTAGATTAAACCTCGGCCTAGGATTGTTCAAATTGTTGAAAAGCACACAAGATTTCAGCCTACTTGCTGCATTTCCCCCCTTCCATCTGTTATGTGATAATATAACAATACAGGGCAGTTCTTTCCGAACACGCAGGTTGACCCGTTATAGACGCGCTGAGGCATAATGAGATTTCGACGACGTTCATTTTTATCTAGCGCCTTGATTGGCGCTACATTGACGCCTTTTGTGGCTTTTGCCGAAGCCGCACAAAAGGAAGCCAAAGCAGAAACCATTGTCGTGACCGCGCAGCGTCAAGCCTATCTGGCCGACATTCCTTTGAAGCTGACGCCCCAATCTGTGGACATTCTGGAGGCAGACACATTGGAGGAAGTCGGGATCACCCGCCTTTCCGATGCGTTGGACTTGTCGGCATCAATGGCGCGCCAAAACAACTTTGGTGGCCTCTGGGATAATTTCGCGGTGCGCGGCTTTGCAGGCGACGAGAATTTGCCCAGCGGTTATCTCGTCAATGGCTTTAATGCCGGTCGTGGCTTTGGTGGACCACGCGACATTGTCGGCGTCGAACGGATCGAGATTTTAAAAGGTCCCACCGCGGCCGTATTCGGTCGTGGCGAGCCGGGCGGTGCCGTCAATCTGGTCACCAAGAAGCCCGAGTTTGAGACAGAAGGCGCGATTGGGATCGCGGTCGGCAGCTTTGACAAAGTGCGCGTCGATGGCGATTGGACCGGCCCTTTGAGCGAGCAAGTTGCGGTGCGCCTCAACGGATTTTACGAGCAGAGCGATAGTTTCCGCGATACGCTTGAGTCCACACGGTCTGGGATTTTTCCTTCCGCGCAATGGCGGATCACCCCGAAGACCAGCCTGACCTATGAAGGCGAGATTACACGCCAAGAACTGCCCTTTGATCGCGGCGTCGTTTCACTCAATAACAAGTTGGATGTTGTTCCAACCTCGCGTTTCCTCGGCGAGCCAGGTGATGGGCCACTTCAGGCCGATGCGACCGGCCATCAATTGCAGCTTCAACATGACTTCAATGATGATTGGAGCCTTCTGGTGGGAGCAGGGTATCGCAGCACCGATCTAGAAGGCTTCTCCACCGAAGCCGAGCTGGCCACAGCAAGGCAACGCCTATTTGTCGATGGTCAAACCCTGTCCCGCCAACGCCGCTTCCGCGATTATGAGGCCGAACACACCGTTTATCGCGCTGAAATCAGCGGGCGGTTTGAAACCGGTGCGCTTGAGCATCGCCTCTTGGCAGGCTTCGACTATGACCAATTCTCCAATGACCAGCTCTTCTTGCGCTTTCGGCCACCCTCGGTTGCGGGCAACCCAAGCGCTGCTGCGGGCAATGTGATCAATATTCTCAACCCCATTTATGGCCAATTCCCACTGCCAACACCGGGTCCACAAACCAACCGCTTGGATGAGCAAGAGGCTTGGGGCTTTTATATTCAAGACCAAATCAAAGTGAGTGATCGGCTCCAAATCCGCTTGGGCGGGCGGTATGACGATTTCTCGAGCTCCGGTTTGAACCGGGCCAATAATAGCTCGACATCGTTCGGCGATACCAAGTTCAGCCCGCAAGCAGGTTTTGTCTTTGAAGCCAGTGACGCCTTCACCTTCTATGGGTCTTATGGCCAAGGTTTCAGAGCTAATTCGGGGACAGATTTTGCCGGTAAGGCTTTTGCACCCGAGGAGTCTGAATCCTTCGAATTGGGCGGCAAGTTCACTTTGCTCGATGGCGATTTGGAAGCCACGATTGCTGCCTTCTCCATGACCAAGACGAACATCATCACAGCAGATCCTGTCAACGCAGGATTCTCGCTGGCCATTGGCGAGGCAGAAAGCCGTGGCCTTGAAGTTGATGTGACTGCCGAATTGCCCGGCGAATTAGACCTGCGTCTGTCTTATGCTTTTGTGGATGCGCAAGTTGCCAAGGATGGCCTTGACCCCAATTTTGCCGCGCTCCTTAAAAAGGGCGACCGCCTGATCAATGTGCCTGAGCATACATTGAGCGCGCTCGTTTCGAAAGAATATGAGTTTGGCGGGCGTGAGTTGGAAATCGGCGGTGGTCTGCTGTATGTGGGCGATCGTCTAGGTGAAACGGCAACGACCTTTGAGTTGCCCGCCTATACCACGCTGCGACTGTTTGTGACTTATGATCTGACCGATGATTTGGAATTGTCGGCTCAAGTCAATAATCTGGCCGACACGACATTCTACACCAATTCATTCAGCAGGCTGTGGGTTGCACCGGGTGCCCCGCGCAACGTGACGGTGGCTTTGCGCTACAGTTTCTAGGGGTGCGATAGGATGGGGGGTCAAGGTCTGTCGCTTAGGGAGCTGGTGGTAGAGCGCGGCGGTCGTAGCGTGTTGGACGGCCTGACGCTGGGTGTGCCTGCGGGGCATATTTACGCTCTGTTGGGTGGCAATGGTGCTGGAAAGTCCACTGCCTTGTTTGCCACTTTGGGCCTTTTGCCAGTTGTGAGTGGTCAGGTGCTTGTCGACGGCAAAGACCCCGCAAGCCAGCCCGATGCTGCGCGCGCATCAGTCGCCTATTTACCTGAAACAGTTGCCCTCTATGAGCATCTAACCGCGCGCGAAAATGTCGACTATTTCTTGAGCCTTGCTGACCAATCGCGCACCAAGGCCCAGATTGAAGAGGCCTTTGCGCAAGTCCGATTAGACCCTTCCGCGCAAGACCAACGCTTGGGTGCTTTTTCTAAAGGCATGCGCCAGAAGACGGCCATCGCGCTTGCCTTGCTGCGCCGAACGCCAGTCCTGTTGCTCGATGAGCCAACAACAGGTCTGGACCCACAAGCTACGCAGGATTTCCATGCTCTCCTTTTGGACCTCAAGGCGAGTGAGGTGGCGATCTTGATAGTGACCCATGATCTTTTGGGTGCGATTGATGTAGCCGATACAATCGGCCTGATCATCGACGGCAAGCTGGCGTCAGAGTGGCAAGCCCAAAGCGCAAATCCAAGGTTTGATCTCCAAGCTCTCTATGGCGCATTCACCCATGCGCGCGTCGGGCACGCCGCTGCATGAGCCGCGCCCGTCTAATCGCGTGGGCTGAGCTTGCCTTAATGGTGCGCTCGCGCGTGGCCTTGATTGGCGTGATTGCTTTGCTGCTTTTATCGACAATTGCAGCAGCAACCTCATACACCCACATGGCGCAGGAACGCCTAGGCCGCGTGGCCAATCAGACCGAAACCGATGCGCTGTTTGAAGCTCAACCGGCCCGCCATCCCCACCGCATGGTGCATTATGGCAGCTATGTCTACCGCCCGATCGGTACCCTAGCCGGGTTTGATCCAGGCATTGATCCCTTCAGCGGTACCACGCTTTATCTGGAAGGCCATCGACAAAATAGTGCGACCATTTCTGCGGTGCGCGAGAATTCAAGCCTCATGCGCTTTGGCCAATTGACGCCGGCCTTTGTCCTCCAAACCCTCGCGCCGCTCTTGCTAATATTTTTGGGTTTTTCGATGATCACGCGCGAGCGTACGCGCGGCAGCTTAAGGCTTCTTCTGTCTTCAGGTGTCACAGCAGGGGATCTCATCCTCGGCAAAACCCTCGCGCTTGGCTCTGTCGGCCTTGTTGCAATCGCCCCCGCTTGGTTGACCCTAGTTCTGATGGCCATTGTCATGCCTAGCGAAGCGGGTGCCGCGGCTATGATTGGGCTGGGCTATGGTCTTTATATGCTGATCTGGGTTGTGGGCATTATTGCGGCTTCAGCCTTGGCTCGGTCAGGTCAGGCAGCCTTACTTATCCTGATCGGCATTTGGTGTTTCATTGCCGTTGTAGCCCCACGCGGGGCCGCCGAACTGGCAAGCCGTTTAGAACCGTTAGAGAGCCGGGCAGCAACGGATTTGATAATCCAAGCAGAGTTGCGCCAATTGGGCGACAGCCACAATCCCGATGATCCTTTCTTTGGCGCCTTTAAGGCGCGCACCTTGGCGCATTATGGTGTGTCCAAAGTCGAAGACTTGCCTTTCAATTTCCGCGGCGCTGTCTCGGCTGAAGGGGAGGCGCTGACCTCGCGGCTGTTTGACAAACATTTTGCCGAGTTAGCCACCACTCAGCGCGCACAAAACAACATTGTTGCCAATCTGTCGATCCTAAGCCCACCCCTTGCTGTGCGCCGTGTGTCGATGGCAGGGGCGGGGACCGACCTAGAAACCCACTTGCGTTTCTTACAGCAAAGCGAGGCCCACCGCTTTGCCATGGTGCAATATCTCAATGGACTGCACCGCGATCGATTAAGTCTCGCTGATGATGCCGCTCGGTCCAAGGATCCCCAGGCCGAGCAGCGCACCCGCATTGGTGCCACTAATTGGGCCAAGGTGCCGGACTTTGTGTTTAAGCCCACAAGCGCTGCAGATCGCTTGACTGCCGCTATCACCCCAATTCTAATCCTCGCGCTTTGGCTCGGGGCAACGGTGATTTTGGCTGGCTGGAGTGGGCGCGTTTTGGCGGGCAGGGCGCTATGAGGCATGTCTGGCGCGAATTCAATTTCCTATTGCGCCAACGCGCCAGTGTGTGGGCGATAGCACTTCTGACGTGTTTGGCTGCATTGTCAGTCGGACTGGGGTTGCAGGAAGTAGCCAGACAAAAGATGGCCATTAGCGAAGTTATCGCCCTACAGAAAACAGATACGGCCGCGATCAAGAGCTTTGCTTCCGATGCGGGCGATGCGGCCTATTACCGCTTTCACCCAACTTGGGACCCGCCGTCTGCCCTAGCGTTTGCCGCCCTCGGCCAGCGCGATATTGCCCCGTATATCTTACGTATTCGGGCTCTAGCGCTCGAGGGCCAAATTCATGAGAATGAAGCCCATAACCCAGAGCTGGCATTGCCGGGCCGTTTCGATTTTGCCTTTGTCTTGATCTATTTGGCACCGTTGGTTCTGATCGTGCTTTTTTATGATCTTTGGTCGGGTGAGCGTGAGGCCGGTCGACTTGCCAGTTTACAGGCCCTTCCAAAGGCGCGTATGCGCGTTTGGCTGCCCCGGATTGCGGCTCGATTTGGCTTGGTCAGCGCCGTGCTTATTGTCGTCTTTTGGGTCGGTGCCCTGATCAGCAGGGCAGGACTAGGCGAGACATTGGCCTTTACCGCCCTCATCCTCACATTGCTTGGATTTTGGACCCTGATTGCAACATTGATCGCAAAAGGTACCGGTAGCTCACCCACCAATGCGGCTGTGCTGGCTACCATCTGGTTTGTGATTACCTTGATTGCGCCTGCCGGTTCCAATCTGGTGATCAATGCGGCCACTCCAATTCCCGACGGGGCGGCTATTATGCGCGAGAACCGCGAAGCGGTGCATGATGCTTGGGATGTAGATCGCGATGCGACCTTGCAGCGCTTTTACAAACTCTATCCGGAATATGCGACTTCTCCGCCCATGCAACGTCCCTTTGAATGGAAATGGTATTATGCGTTCCAGCACTTGGGTGATCAGCACGTTGAGCCATTGTCGCGGGCCTATCGGGCGGGGATCGCAGAGCGTGACGCCCGCGCAGGACTTGTCGCTCTCGCCTTGCCTCCGATTGCCATTCAGCGTGGCCTCCACCGGATTGCACGGACAGATATGGCCGCACAATCGAGCTATCAGGATCGCATTCGGGCTTATCATACCCGCCTTAGAACCTACTATTATCCCTATCTGTTTATGGCCAAGCCCTACACCCCAGCGGACTTTGATGCAGCACCTGCATTTGACCATCCGTCGGGTGAGAATATCCATTAGGGCATGTCATTGCCCGTTTTCTGCCTTGGTGCGCGACTGGGGTGCCATGAAGAGATTCACCAGAAAGGTATGCCGGCTTGAAGCTCGCCCATGTTCAAGGCACAAGACTGTCTATAACACACGGAAGCTTTAGGTATGAACGAGCTAACGAACATCCAGATCAGACCAGAAGAGCTGAGAGATCATGGCGCGATTTACGACGTGACCAAGCGGGCCTTTGCACCGATGCCTTACGCGGGCGGTAATGAACAGGACCTGATCAATATCTTGCGGAATGTAGGTGCGCTTAGCCTTTCCCTCGTGGCGGAACAGCATGGAAAAGTCGTTGGCCATGTTGCGCTCTCGCCCGTCGCCCACGAGAGCGGGGTAGAGGGATGGTTTGGACTTGGCCCGATCTCCGTTGAACCCGCCCTACAGCGAATGGGCGTGGGTGGTATGCTTATTCAAGCAGCCAAATCGTGGATGAACGCCCGAAAAGCCCGCGGCTGCATTCTCGTAGGAAATACCAAATATTATTCCCGCCACGGGTTTATTCCTTCTGCGGCAAATGCGCCGGAGAACGAACCCGCCGAATACTTCATGGTTCTACCGCTCGACAACACGAGCCCAGCGGGCCGATTCAGCTTTCATCCGGCCTTTTACGCCTGAGAGCGGTGATCACATAAACTGAAGCGCGTCTTTTGTACCAAACCCGAGAGGCTTGTCCTTAGATGTGGGCATTCATGGGCCCGGTTCGGGGCCGCCGACTGCCTTGGAAGGGGGAGCTTCGCCTTCGACCTGCCAGAACCATTATCCCCTAATGACCTGGGCAAGGGCTGCGGCACCTTGAAGTATGAAATCATGATCAGAGCCCAAGACAAAGAGGCTAGCCCCCTTGTCCCGCCAAATTGGTACATCGCTAGGACGACCAAGGAACATGCCGGTCACCCTTCCCGCAGCCTTTCCTGCCGCCACAATCCTGTCGACCGCCGCTACAACAATCTCATCATCTGGCGTTACCGCGCCATAAGCGACGGTGAGGTCCGCGCGGCCAATGAAGAGAGCATCGATGCCTGCCACTCGGGCAATAGCGTCAATGTCTTCAACGGCCTCCACATCCTCGATTTGGGCAATGACGATCACATCTTTGGCGGTTTCACGATGCTTCGCCATGCCCTTCGTCGTGTAACCCGCTGAACGGCTAGAGCCTGCAAATCCGCGACCGCCGCGACCATAATGGCAGGCCTTTACGGCCTCGACGGCTTCCTCCGCACTTTTGATATGGGGGAGTACAACACCATCTGCACCGCAATCGAGCGCATTGAGAATTTGCTCATGGCTACTGGAAGCTGGCCTAACAAGGACGGGCTTCCCATAGGCCCGCGCGGCTAGAATGCACAGATCCAAGGTGGTCCGGTCAAAAGGGGCATGCTCTGCATCAAGCACCAAGCAGTCCAAAGAGCTGAGACTCAATACTTCAACAATCATCGGGCTTGGTGTTTTGACCCATGTGGCTGCAATGACCGCACCGGAAAGCAATTTGTCTCGAAACGCGCTCACGCTGCTTTGCTCCAGAGTCTCGCGCTGGCCAGTGCCGCGCCTTCTGCCAATGTCTTCAGCTTGGCCCAAACAATCTCTGGATCCACCGCGCCAAAGCCTGCAAATGTTGAAAAGCCACAATCGGTGCCTGCAATCACGCGCTCTCGACCGATGATTCCAGCAAAGCGTTCAATGCGTTCGGCGACCACACGGGGATGTTCAATGAAATTCGTGGTTGAATCAATCACGCCCGGAATCAGGATTTTTTCATCGGGGATAATGGCCAGCATCTCAACAAAATAGTTCCAGTCATGTTGGTGACGTGGATTTGAGGTTTCAAATAGTAAGCCAGCCGGCTTTGCTTTCATCAGTGTCGGCAAGATCACCCCCATCTCAACGTCATGATGGTGGGGTCCCTCATAATTACCCCAACATACGTGCATCCGAACACGGTCTGCAGGCACATTGCGAAGCGCGTGGTTTAGCACATCCACATGCGTGCCGATGAGATTGAGATAGTCTGCGTCGCTCCGGTCCTTATACATCATATGCCGCCCAAGCCCTAGGTCTGGGCTGTCGAGTTGCAAGATCAGGCCAGCGGCGACGATTGCTTCATATTCAGGGCGCATGGCTTCAGCGAGCGCTTCGAGATAGTCATCCTGCGTTGTATAATGCTCATTGGGCTGGAACAGCGCGATAACGCCGGGTGAAGCCGCATTCATGAAGCCTGCAAGGGGCTTATGGTTTGCAAGCGCAGCAGCCATAAAGCCAAGGTCGGCTCTCAGAGGTTCCATAGACTTCACCGCGACCGGCCCAACACATTTTGGGCGCCGATAGGTCGGTGTACCACCACCACTCGCTTGGCGATTCAGAAAACTGGGGAAAGCTTCGAGGTCGGAGGGCGGGGTCCGAGGGCTATCGCCATCAAAACCAGTAATGCGGTCCTTGATATAGGTCGCATAGGAAATTTTCGACATTTCGCCATCTGAAACCAGATCGATCCCAACCCGAACTTGGTTGGCGACGGTCTCATCAACGGCCCGGCCAATCACATCATCAAACTGGGCTTGGTCAATAGGATCGCCGCGCTCGGCGGCAAAGATCAGGTCGGTAACGGCCTTTGAGCGCGGCAAGGATCCGACATGGGTGGTTAAAATGCGCTCGCTCATGCGTTCATCTCCTGTTTCAGCGTTGTTTGTAGGTTGGTGAGCCAAGTTGAAATGGCCTGTTTGAATGCGGCTGGCTGCTCTAGCGGCACCAAATGGCCTGCGCCTTCAATTTCGACAAAGTTGGCGCGGCTGGTGCGCGCTGCCATGGCGGTGTGCCAAGCGGGCGGACATAAGCTGTCGTCGGCTCCGGCAAGCACAAGGATTGGTCCAGCAAAGTTGTTGATCACGTTGCATAAGGCTGGGCGGGTTCGCAGGGCCTCGCTCTGGCGCAAGAATACCTCCTCGCCAAGTGCAAGGCCCATTTCCAAAGTTAAGTCGAGGATTTGCGCGCGCTTCTGACCCTGGGTGGCGGGACTCAGATAATGCGGCTTCAGTTCATCGCGAACGATAGCGCTCAATCGACCGTCCTGGACTTGGGCTTGCTGGGATAAGCGCGCGGCCGATCTTTCAGGCAAATCTGCGGTGCAATTGGTGCTGGAAAGAACCATCCCGACTAAGCGCTCTGGTGCCAGTTTGGCCATCATAAGGCTCACGATAGCCCCCATGGAAAAGCCAACCGAGATAATGGGACCTCCAACAGTCTTCAGGACATTTTGTGCCAAAGCTTCGATGCTATCGGACTGGGTAATGGCTGCAAACACATTTGGATAAGCGTCGATGGAGCCCACATCCTGCCAAAGCCTGTGGTCGCACATATGGCCTGCTATCCAAACAAGGGTCGGGGGCGAAGTCACAACAAACGTGCCGACCGCCCAGAAAGCAATTCACCGGCAAACAACCGCTGTTCTGGAGAAATGTCAGGGCTCTCAATACGCTCCAACAACATCGCAACCGCGGCTTGGGTCATGCGTCGCACGGGCTGGCGTACCGTCGTGAGTTGATAAGCCTCCCAAGTTGCCGGACTAACGCCGTCAAAGCCCGTAATGGACAAGTCGTTGGGTACTCTCTTGCCGATGATGTTTCGCGCTGTGTCCATGGCGCCAATTGCCATCAAGTCATTGACGCAGATCAGGGCGTCTAGCTTGTTGTCTGTAAGCTCCATGAGTGTTTTCAGGCCAGCACCACCACTCTCATAATCAAATTGTCCGCGGACAAATTCTGCTTTGATGCCATGATGGGCAAGACGATTGATCGCTGCATTGGCGCGCTCTTCGCCCACGTAAGAATCGGCAGGACCGCCGATAATCCCGAAGCATGTATGGCCAGCCTGTACCAAGCCGTCCACCAAAGCGCGCTCACCCAAATCAGAGTCACAACAGACACTTGCGACCGGAACGCCTTCACCAACCCGATTATAGAGAACCAAAGGGACACCGCGATTAGAGAATGCTACCAATTGGTCGGTAGACAAACGGGCGGCCACGATCGCGCCATCAACACGGTAACGCCAAACTTGGCCAAGAACCTCCTCCACGTCGGATTCAGCAGCGAGGCTAAACAAAAGCACCCGTACGCCATGTTGTGACAGGCGTTGGGTGAGTTCGGCCAAAACTTCGGGATAGTAAAGGTTGGTCAAGTTTGAGATGATGATCGCGACGAGGTTTGAGCGCTTGGTTATCAAGCCTTGGGCAATCGCATTGGGTTCATAGCCCAGCGCTTGCGCTGCCTCGACGATCCGCGCCCGCGTCGCCGGTGCGACCGAGGCACCTTTTCTAAATGCCCGGCTAACCGCAGACTGGGATACACCAGCTCTGCGGGCGACATCATAAGATGTTACCCCAGTTTTTTCCTGATTGGTTTGATCAAGCGGTTTCTTTTTTGCCATAACGTCGCACCCGGATATCTGCCTGCTCTTTATGGCCTGCAAAGCCTTCTATGGCACAAAGGCGCGAGCAATATTCACCTATCATCACACTGGCCTCATCGGTCAAGACGCGCTGATAGGTACAGGTCTTAATGAATTTTCCAACCCAAAGCCCCCCGGTGAAGCGGGCATTGCCACGTGTGGGTAGCGTGTGATTGGTTCCGATGACTTTGTCGCCATAGCTAACATTGGTGCGCGCGCCCAAAAAGAGGGCACCATAATTGGTCATGTTAGTCAGGAAGTAATCGGGGTCACGTGTCATCACTTGGACATGCTCGGAAGCGATTTTATCGGCTATCGTGACCATCTCCTCATAGCTATCTGCTACGATGACTTGACCATAATCGGCCCATGCCTTTCCTGCTATCGCGGCTGTTGGCAGGATAGTTAGCTGCCGTTCAATCTCGGCCATCGTGTCATGGGCCAGCTTTTCGCTATTGGTTAGTAGAACAGCCGGCGAATTGGGACCATGCTCGGCTTGCCCCAATAGGTCAGCGGCGCAGAGCTCGCCATCGACGCTATCATCAGCGATGACAAGCGTCTCGGTGGGGCCGGCCAATAGGTCGATCCCGATTCGGCCAAAGAGCTGACGTTTGGCTTCCGCAACATAGGCGTTGCCCGGGCCTACGATCATGTCCACCGGGGCAATCGTCGATGTTCCAAGCGCCATGGCCGCAACGGCTTGGACGCCTCCAATGCAGTATATTTCATCTGCTCCAGCCATATGCATGGCAACAACAATCGCAGGATTGGGTACCCCTTGATAAGGCGGGGCCACGGATACAATTCGCTTCACCCCGGCAACTTTTGCGGTCACCACACTCATATGCGCCGAGGCGACCAAAGGATATTTGCCGCCGGGCACATAGCAGCCCACGCTGTTCACCGGCAGATTCTTATGCCCCAAAACAACGCCGGGCAATGTCTCTACCTCGACATCTTTGAGCGCGTCCCTTTGGATCTGGGCAAAATTGCGCACTTGTGCTTGCGCGAAGCGGATATCTTCGATCGTCTGTGGACTTAGCGCGCGGTAGGCAGCATCAATCGCGTCTTGACCGAGCCGAAAGTCATCTGGCCCCCAATTGTCGAATTTCAACGACCAGTGACGGACAGCATCATCGCCTCTTGCTTTGATGTCTTGAATGATGGCCTCGACCGTTGCCCGCACATCAGCATCGGCTTCTTCAGCCGCAGTCTCACTGATTCCGGATTTAAGATACTTGGCCAAATCAGCCTCCCAGTGCTTGAAACTTACCTCTGTTGCGCGCTACGCTAACGGAAATGACTGCGAATGCAAAGACCAAATTGCGTAAACAAGAATGGGATACAGTTATGGGCGATAGGACAATGCTTCCGACCTGGGCACAGGGGCTTTCAGGGCGCATCGCCGTTGTGACAGGGGCTAGTCGAGGACTGGGTTCTGCCATCGCGCTTTGCCTCGCAGAGGCAGGGGCAACAGTGCATGCGGTAGCACGAAGCGGTGCAGATTTGCAGGAACTGGCGGCTCAACACACCAACATCCTGCCCATGGTTGGCGATGTGACCGATCCCCGATTTATCGAGGATTTGGGCAAAATGGAGATCGACATTCTGGTCAATAATGCTGGCATTAATCGTCCGCTGTTGATCGAGGATGTCGATCTTGAAACGCTCGATCAGATGCTGGGACTCAATGTTCGGGCCGCCTATTTGGTAGCTCAAGCGGCCGTAAAGTCGATGTTGGCCCATGGGCGCGGCGGCTCAATCATCAATATCACGAGCCAGATGGGCCACGTCGGGTCACCAAGGCGTACCGTCTATTGCATGACCAAACACGCGCTTGAAGGCTTAACCAAAGCCATGGCTGTAGAGCTCGCGCCTAAGGGCATACGCGTAAACGCAGTTGCGCCAACCTTCATTGAAACCGCTATGACGAAACCAATGTTGGATGATCCGGCCTTTCTAGGCTTTGTCAAAAGCATGATCCCAATGGGCAAGATCGGGCAGCCCGAAGATGTTGCTGCCGCTGTTCTATTCCTTGCGAGCCCCGCTTCCGGCATGGTCACTGGGACAAGCCTCCTCGTTGATGGCGGTTGGACGGCGCAATAGGCAAAAAAAGGGCTGCCGTTTCTCAACGGCAGCCTTTTTTCCCGCATTAGCTAGAGATCAAAAGCGCAAGTTGGCCTTGATCCCCCAGAGCTTAGGCGGCGCATAGCTGGCTTGCATCGCCCCGCCGCCGCCCCAAACAAAGCGGGTTGCCGTCGCTTCATCGGTCACATTGTTCACAAAGCCCGCAACGGACAAATTGTCATTAATGTCCCACGTGACACGCAGGTCGATTTTTGTATAGGCGTCTTGCTTGTCCAAAATCGAGTTAGCTGGCTGGCCATAGAAGCCGCTGTTGAATGTCAGAACGGCGAGCGGGGTGACCTGCCCAAGGCTGCCAAGATCAAAGACGTATTGCGCCGAGAAGCTGCCGGAATAGTCAGATGCATAAGGCAATTTTTTGCCGGTCAGATCACAGCCAAAGGCAAGGGCAGGGGCACCAACGGCCCCAGTTCCCGTGCCAGGAACTGGGCCGCAATTGTAACCGGGCGCAAAAATGCGGCGTTGTCCAACATTCGCGATCGTGATCCCATTCACAACCGTCGGGGTCAGTTGCGCCGCGTCGGCAACAACAATGGAAGTCCCAAATGGCAGCGGCACATTGGTATAGTCCGTGTATACCGCATCGAGTACCGAGAGCGACAGGTTCAGCGTCAAATTGTCAATCGGACGCCAAATAGCTTCGACTTCCGCGCCAGTTGCCTCTGCCTTACCGCTGTTCTCAATGATCGACAGGGTCGTATTGCCAGCTGGGATCTGTCGCTGCTCTTGAAGGCTGTCATATTGGTTGAAGAAGGCGGCGACGTTCAGCTGCAACGTGTTGTCCAAGAAGCGGTTCTTGCTGCCGACTTCAAAAGCTGTGACCTCTTCAGGCTTGAAAGTCGGGGTTAGAGCAGCTTGGTTCTGGCCGGAATTGAAGCCCCCGGACCGGAAGCCCGTTGAGATAGACCCGTAAAACAGGTTGTTCTCGGTCAGCTGGTAATCAGCGGCCAAGCGCCAGGTCAGCTTCTCAAACTCTGCAGTGTCGTAAGTCGCACCGGTCAACACGGCCGTGTTGGCGGCCAAGCAGGCAAAGCCTGGGCGTGGCTGAATAGCGGTTGCTGGAAACACACAATTGGTAGGAGCACCCTTAGAGCCAAAAGCGCTCGCCGGAATGCCGCCAGTAGCCAACGTAATTGCCGTTCCAACAGGGGTTGGTGGCGTTCCAGCTAGCGGTAAGACAGCTGCCGCATTGGCAAACTTAAAGTCCTTGGTGTCGCGGGTGAATCTGAGGCCTGCCGTTAGCTTCAAAGCTTCGGTGACCGCATAACTTCCCTGCGCATAGGCAGCGATGGACGTCGTATCGGCACGTTGCTCATCATAGAAGCCTCCCCCAGCGACCGGCAGGGAGACTGGTGCTCCTACCCCGCGAATGGTCCTTGGGACTTGCTCGTTGATGAAGACGCCACGCAACTCGTCGTCAAAATAATAGGCACCCACAACATAGCTGAGTGGGCCTTCGCCACGGGACAGAATTTGGAATTCCTGGCTGAAAGTCTTCGCCGAGGTGAGCTGATAGTCCGTGCCGATGGTGCTGGCCGAAAAGTCGGTGTCAGAAGTCCGGATGGCCTCGAAGTCTGCAAAGCCCGTGATGGACTTAAGCGTGAAGGAGCCAAACTCATAGGCAATATTCGCGCTAGCGCCTGTTGAGGTCAGGTCTAGAATTGTCTTTTGATCGGTATCGATGGTGTATGGGTCGCCGGCGGCAAACAAGGGAATGCCTGCATCAATGGTGAGGGGGGCATCGACAACCCCATCGCGGTTACCGCCACGTGTGTTCAAATTGCGAATGGGAGTCGCATTGAACAATTGCTGATTTGACGGGATATCAAAGAAGCTACCGGCAAGCTTGTAGCCGAACGCTGAGCCGCCTGCGCCACCGCGGGTTCCACTGTCAATCTTGATTGTCGCTGTCAATTTGTCGGTTGGTTTGAGCAGAAGGGCTGCCCGCATATAGCGTGTCTTCTCGTCAAACAGATTGTTCCCGCTCGGATTGACGTTCTTCACATAGCCATCATCATCTTCCGACGCACCGCTAATGCGCAAAGCGGCGTTCTCAGAAATAGGGATGTTTACAAACGGCTCAATTCGAACCTTGTTATTCTCGCCGACCGTAACATCTAGTCCGCTTTTGAATTGTCCAAGGCGAGGCTGGGCAGTTGCGATAGAAATATTGCCGCCAAATGTGTTGCGGCCATATAGCGTGCCCTGTGGCCCGCGCAAAACTTCAACGCGATCGAGGTCGATGAAGCCTAAAGTCGCCTGTGCTGCACGAGATTGATACACGCCATCGATGAAGAAGCCGATCGTGGTATCCCCATTGACGCCGACGTTTTCAGTCCGGACACCGCGAATGGCTGGGCGAGCATCAACACCGGAGCGACCAAATGTTAGGCCCGGCACAGAGTTTTCGAGGCGCGACATATCCGTAAGGCCGCGCGCTTGGATTTGTGCGGCGCTGAAAGCGGATACGGAGAGGGGAACATTTTGCAGATTTTCTTCGCGCCGTTGCGCCGTCACAACAACGGTTTCGATGCCGCGCTCAGGCTCGGCTGTCGCTTCAGTCGTGCTTTGCTGAGCAAAACTCGGCGTAGCGACCATAAAGGCCAACCCGGAAATGGTTGCTAAAAGCGTTGACTTTGACGCTTGAGTGACGAAATTATTCAGCATCGCAAGGACTCCCTCGATTTTTCGAAAGATAATATGATTGTATTATGACTTCGAATGCAAGCAGAATTTAACAGGTCAATATCGCTTCAAGGCACGATTTGGGGGCTGCTTGGACGAGAAATCAACAAGTGTGGCAGAAATGCCCACAATATGATCTACCACCAAGCTCAATGAGGCTTGCGGGACCCAGTCTTATTCGCATGCGCATGCAAGACTTGGTCGACGTTAGACGAGATATTCAAACAGAGCCAAGGCGATCAGCGTGGCAAAGAGATATAGGACCAACCATAGGCTTTGCTTATCAATAGCCCCAGGCATCGTATTCCAATTTCCGTCTTTGAGTGGCCGACCTTCGGCGGCAAAGCGCGCTTGTTGACCGGGCACCGAATAGGGCGACCATTCCGCTTGCTTGCCATCCAAAATCCGGCTTGTGGTCCATCCGACAATGATGGTCGCTGCCCCGCCAATCAAACAAAACCAAGGCCAAGCAATATCTGTGTAATTTTCTACGTACCCAATGATGGCAAAGCCTGCGACAACGCCAGCCATCAGCCCCCGTTCGGTTGTATGTTTTGAGAAAAAGCCCAAGCCATACATGCCAAGCTTCGCCCCGACAAAATAGCTGCCGATCTTGCTCAAGACTTCGAGAATAGATCCGTTGGATTGATCGTAAAGGATCGCAGGGCCAATGA
>JBEIEG010000025.1:0-16403 GCA_040383035.1 Hyphomonadaceae bacterium
CGGCTTTTGCCGGATGTGCAATTCAGCTCGCCAAACGCCCCCGCATACGTACCGGGCTTTGGTGAGATGTATCAGTGGTTTGCGATTGAGAGTATGGATCCAATCCATCTAGCTAAGGGCGCGAGAGAAGCAGCCCCGGTGCTGGAGGCTTTTCTTGAAGCCGAAATGGCGCGATTGGGCGTCACCAAAGCACAAACAGCCTTGGTAGGGTTCAGCCAAGGCACGATGATGGCGCTGCAAGTGGGGCTGGCTTCACAGGAGCCCTATGCAGGCATATTGGGCTTTTCAGGTGCTTTGGTCGGCAGTCCCGCCGTCGCGTCTAAGCCCCCAGTTCTGTTGGTGCATGGCGATCAAGATGATGTGGTCCCGTTAGCGGCCAGTCAAATGGCACAGCAATTCTTGAGCGCGGCTGGCCTGGATGCGCGCCTCCACGTCTCGCCACGCGCGGCGCACACGATTGCGATGGACGGTCTACAGCTTGGCGGCGCGTTTCTGGCCCGGGTACTTAACCGGGCTTAGCCGCAGCTCGGTTGAGGGCTTTGGCGAGAACAACAAATACCAGCCCCATGATGAAGAAACCAAGCCCGAGGCCCAGCACATTGAGTCCAATTTGCGCGAGGCCGTATTTGTCGACATCGAGGAAGAAGTAGGGATACCAATTCTCAAACCGGCCACGCAGGAGAGCCGCGCTGGTATAAAGAAGCGGCCAAGCCAGCCAGATAGCCGCATGGCCAAACCTCACCTCATCTTTGTCGGCAAAGCGTAGCCACCAAACCAGCATCAAGGCAGGGACGACATAATGAACGCCCAAATCGCCAATTAAAGTAAGGCCTGAAAGATTGCGGCCACCACTCAACAGAAGGTGATAAATCAGGCTCATCGTGGTGATATAAAAGGTCAGGGCTGCCAAGGCGTGGTTTGGGAAAACTTTGGGTCCCTTAGAAGAAATTGCAATCATCCCCATGCTGATCGCGATCAAGCTGTTGGTCAGGATGGTGAAATAGCCTGTCAGTCGCCATAGGCTGTCAGCCAAACCCATGCCATCGCGCATCGTCCACCCCACACTGATGGATGATTGCAGGATCAAGGCTGCGCAGGTAAACAGGCACATCAAGCCTGCAGTTAGCCGGGCAATGGGTGCGGACTTGGATGGGGCAATGTTGGTCGTCATTGTCCGTCACTGGCAGAGCTACTGCATCGACACAAATCGATATCGCATCTGTCATGTTTTCTTTGCAGTGAATCGGGTAGTGCTGTTGTCCAGAGCAGGAGGAAGCCGTTTTCAACAGGCCATACCACACATGTCTCGTAGTCGGCGGTGCCGGACCCATGAAGTTTGCTTCCCTGCAACAAGGAGGCGACCATGGTTATTGAGCAGTTTGAGCTGGTCTCTGCCCCTCAGCCGTTTAAAACCCAGTCGAAGTTAGCAGGGTTTCCTGCTTTGGTCTTGAATGCAGATTATCGGCCGTTGTCCTATTATCCGTTGTCCGTTTGGTCTTGGCAGGACGCGGTAAAGGCCGTCTATATGGACCGGGTTGAAGTGGTGGCGGAATATGATCATGCCGTCCACAGCCCCAGCTTTGAAATGCGGTTGCCAAGCGTTATTTCGCTCAAAGAGTATGTGCAGCAAGATCGCGCACCAGCCTTCACGCGCTTCAACCTATTCCTGCGCGACGGGTTTAAATGTGCCTATTGCCATGCCACGGATGATCTCACGTTTGACCATGTAATACCCCGTTCCAAAGGCGGAAAAACGACGTGGGAAAACATCGTCACCGCCTGTTCACCCTGCAACTTGCGAAAGGGTGGGCGCAGTTTGCGTGAAGCCGGTATGACACCTCGTAAGCCGCCGCGTAGGCCTACGATGCATGAGTTGCAAGCTATGGGCCGTAAGTTCCCGCCGCATCATTTACACGAGAGTTGGGTCGATTGGCTCTATTGGGATGTGGTGCTTGAGGCTTGATTAAGCCTGCCTAACATCATTGTAATCTTGCGCGCGCCCAATTTCGGGCGTTCCCTCTTTCGATCAAGCAATTAAGCTCCTATGTCGAATGAAAGGCCGCCCATGAGTTGGCCCAAGGAATCATGTGATGAAGCGCCCGTTTGGACCAACCAGTGCACTTGCCCGCGAAACTTTGCGGCGTGGGATCGGGCGGGTGCGCGAAGCGGGCCCATTACTGCGCAAAGGCCGCCTTGCAGGGCTTGGCTTACTTGGCGTTTTGATTGGTTTTATACAAAGTGTTATCGAACTGGCGATGCGCGAGGCCTATGAAGCTCTCGATCGACGCCATGAGGCGCAGATTAAAAAGGGTAGTGACACGATGGGACGGCGACGCGAATGGCGGGAAGCGGATGACGATGAGGACCGCAAGGTCTATAGACGCAAAATGGAAGATGCCCGTCGCCGCTTTGAACTTGAGATTCGCGCTGCACGCGATGTCCAGCGCGAACAGCGCCGTGCCCAAGGTCGTATCAAGACGACTTGGACCTTGGCCGCAATTGGAGCCGGGATTTTCTTGGCCGCAGTTATTGGTGACGCGCTCAACCCCCTTGCTGGCATCGGCTTTGGCATCATGGTGGGTGGCGCGATCTCGTGGGTGGGCTCGTTATTCCTCCATCGCATCGGCAAGCCTGCGGCTGGAACAGCTGCAACGCCTGTGCCTGTCCGGCCTGAAATTGAAGCTCCAACGGTAAGCGAAAATGCCATGCCGCAAGGCCGCACCGAATTGGTGCAGCAAGTTTTGGCCGATGCGGCAGCAGCCTTGCGCTCCCTCGATGGGACAATGCCACGCCTACGCCATCCAGACTCGGTGGCTTCGGTGGCGCGCATTGTTGCGGTCGGCAATCGTTTGATGATGATGGTTGCGGCAAATCCAGAGAAGCTCGCCATCGCCCAGCGCGTCTTCACCTATTATTGTCCAGAGACAGTCAAAGTCGCCGAAGCGCTGGTCAAGCTTGAAACCGATCCTGCCCCAGATATGGAGCGGATTGGCGGCACCCAGACGATTTTGAAGAAACTGGAAGTGCTTTTTGAGCGGACGGAGCTGGAGCTTAAGGCGGACGAGGGCAAGGAACTAGATATTGATCTGAAGCTGTTGGATCAATCGATTGAGTCCGACCTTCGCTATCAATAGGGCTACCTCAGACCTTCTGGCAGACTGCAATCGCAACCCGGCATCCGGCCTTAATCACGGCTTCTAAGACTGGATGACCAAAAGCCTCTTTGGCACCTTCAGCGATAGCCTGGTCCTTATGCGCGATTTCTTCATCGCGAAACTGGCTGATCATGGCTGACAGCTCAGGCTCTTGATCGCCCAATTCCTCAATCTGCTCGCGGTAGTGATCTTCGATCACTTCTTCAACGGCGGCCGTGCAGGCATGCGCGGCCTTCTCACCCATCAGAGCCGTCACAACGCCAAGGCCAAAGCCTGCTGCCCCCCAGATGGGCCCCAAAAGGGTTGGGCGAACTTTGCGCTCTAGCAATAACTTGTCGAACGCGGCCTTGTGGACCGCCTCGTCCGCCTCTTGCTCGGCAAGCTGGGCCGCAATCTTGCGTGCACCGGGCAGGCGCGAGAACACAGCCCGCTGGCCTTCATAAATCCGTGTTGCACCAAACTCACCCGCATGGTCGACGCGCAGCATCTCAGCGACGCGGTCTTGAGCGAAGCGGCGACCGGGCGCGGCGGGTCGGCTGGAGCGGGCAGTGGTGGCGTCAGACATCAGACTTCTCCGTCAAGCCGCGAGGATAAAAGACACTCAAGCCCGAGTAGATAGCTAGCTTGAGCGAGATCAACATATTCCACCCTGCCATCGACAGGCCAAGGAAGATCCAAGGCGCCTCATCACACCCAACGACATGTAAGGGCTGGTTGAGGGCGCCAAGAAGGTCAGTTGGTACCGCCCCGCTGCTGGCTGCAGTGCAGGAAGGCAGGCCCGGCCACCACTTGTACTCAACCCCCATATGAAAGCCTGCCACAATCGCGCCGCCCACAAAGGCGAAGGTCAACAGAAGGTTCAGAGCACGATTGGTCAATTCGGCCCCTTCCATGCGGCGGGCGAGAAGGGCGAGGGTGGCGATGGCTGCTGCAATCCAATAGGCTTCGCGCTGATGCAAACATAACGCGCATGGTGCCAAACCGCCAAAGCGCTCAAACCCATGCGCGATGGCCAACATGGTCAAGCTGGAAGCTAACGCAATCCAAGGCCATTGAGCCAAAATGAAGCTGAAGAGGGGGCGCAGTCGCATCATGACAATATAGGTCGTTCCTCACGCTTCGAACAGTTCAGCCCGCATCGCATATACATGCGGCTTAGTGTCCGATCATATTGCCCAGCCAGGGCAGGTGCTCTTGTACCAAAGTTGCTGCAAAGCCCGCTCCGGCAAAAAGGCCCCAAACCATCACGACCAAAAAGATCGACCAAGCAAGACCCAACAAGCTACCTGCGAGCGTAAACAGCCCATCTGTTTGTAAAAGGCCCACGGCAATCAAGGTGATGGCGAGTGACGGGATCGAATTGGTGATCGGCAACATAATGGTGACGGAAGCGACCGCACAAATCGCCCCAACCAGACGCTCCACCAAACCGCTTGCCAAGAAGGTAAGGCGTGGCTTTGAAAACAGGGTAGTCCAGCGCAGACGTTTATCGGCAAAATCTGCAATCGACTCAATCCAAGCCGACTTAACCCGCGCTTCGAGCGCGCGCTTGGGCAACCAAACTTCTTGCGAACCCAGAGCCATTTGCAGGGCCAATAAGAAGATCGGGATCGCAATCACTTGTGCACCCGGCAGGCCCGGCACCAAACACGGAATAGCAAACAACAAGATCAACAGGCCAAAGGCTCTTTCGTCCAACTGATCGACGATATCCCCAATCGAAGCCCCATCTGGTCCTGCAACCTTTTTCAGGCTGACAATGGCGTCGATAAAACTGGCGGGTTGCTCTTGCGTGGCAGACGCGGGGGGCGGGGCAGAGGTCATCGGCTGTCTATACGCCCAGCCCCGGGGATTGCCAATCAGGATTGGGCACTGACCGCTTACGCTCTGAGTTTCGCATTCGTCACCTGCAGGAAGTTGCAGAAAATCCGATTGCATTCACAGGCAAGCCCGTTTAGGTACTGCCCTCCCAACCGTGCCCCGGTGGTGGAATTGGTAGACGCGCTGGACTCAAAATCCAGTTCCGAGAGGAGTGTCGGTTCGAGTCCGACCCGGGGCACCATTAGATTTCCAAGACAATTTGATCATTCTTAATGCTACCGCTAGTCGCCGAGCGACCATAAATCACGCGCTCAAAACCCATCCAATTTGACTCAATCTCCATCCACTGCAGCAAGCCAAGTCTAAGGTTTTCTTGAGACCATAGGGCGTTGCAGGAGTGTGCTATGGATGTCTCGTCGCTGATGAATGCTAAGATGCAGGCGCAAGCTGCCCAGTTGCAGATGGCGGCTTTGCGAGCGGTTCAGGAAACACCTGGCCAAGAGCGGGCTTTATCGACGCTGTCGCAAGCCATAGTGCAAACACAGGATGCCTTTGCGGTCAGTGCCGCAAAAGCCATCAGTGGGATTGATATTCTGGTTTAGCCTTTCTTGGGGCCGCTTTCTGGAGGTGGGTTGGAGATATCCACACCTGCTGTCGCGAGCGCATTTTCAAGCTCTTCCTGATTAAAGCCTGAAACCAGCTTGCCATTGATTACAAAGCCCGGCGTGCCACCAATATTCAGATTGGTCGCTTGATCGCGCATCCCCGTGATCGTGGCCTCAACTTGGGGCTTCGCCATGTCGGCTTTCAGCTTCTCAACATTCAGGCCAACCGAGGCTGCAATCTGGAAGATTTGTTCGGGGTTAAGGTCGCCTTGAGCGGTCATTAAGGCATTATGCATTTGCAGATATTTGCCTTGATTGTGTGCGGCGATCGCAGCTTTAGCTGCAGTACTGGAGTTTTCAGACAAGATCGGCAGCTCTTTGAAGATCACGCGCACATCTTTGCGGGTCTGCATCAGATTAGAGACCCAGCCTTGGGCCGCATGACAGAAGCCGCATTTATAGTCAAAGAACTCAATTACTGTGATCTTTGCATTGGCTGGGCCAAAGCTGAATTGTGCATGCTCGCTCTTCAGGTTCTTGAATGCCGCAGCCACTTTTTCGTTCTGAATGCGCGCTTGCTTGGTTTCAAAAGCGCGCTGGGCTTCTAGCAAAATTTCTGGATTGGCGACAAGCTCATCGCGAATTAGGGCGCGGACGGCGGTTTGTTGTTCTGCCGTCAAGGACTTTAAAACGTCGGCATTAGCTGCCGCCGGCGTTACTTGCGCGGCAGTTGCTTTTGCTTCGCCAGTTTCTGCGGCTTTTTCAGTCGGCTTAGAACAGCTGGTGATACCAAATGCTGTGACCGAAAGTGCCAGCAACGAAACGAATGTATGAGGGCGCATCAGCGTCTCCAAGGAAATTAACTGAATGTAGATCAGACTTTATCGGCTAACTCTTAATGTTTTGCATGCGTTTCGGCACCGTCATGACCGTGAGTAGCCCTATCTGGATGGATCACGCGCAATAGACCAATGGAGCTTTCGCGCGCAGAACTGGTCGCCGCCAAGGGGGCTTCGGGCAAGGCCGTGAAAGGACGGGCATCATTGCCCCGGCGATTAGCCTTCGTGGCCAAGGGTAGGGTGATGGTTGAGATATCGAAAGCGCGCCGCCATTCTGGTGTTGATCGCACTAAATTGCGCATCGCTAGGTCTGAGAAACGGTGCGCGCGCAATAAATCGCCCAGATTGTAGGCTTCCTCTGCGGTCGCAAGTCGGGCGAGTCCGACCTGTCCGTTGCGGTCAGCCACGACCGCAAGTTGGTTCCAAGCAAAGGCGTTTGAAGGCTCTAAACGCAGCGCGGCTCGCAAACAAGCCTCCGCCTCGACCCGCAAGTCCGCTCGCTCTGTCGCCAGAAGCGAACGCGCAAGGCCAATGAGGAGTAGTGCCTCGTTCGGTGCTAAGGCCACCGCGCGCCGGTTAGGTTCAATGGAGGCTTCCGCCTTGCCATTCTCGTAATAGATTTGCCCCAAAAGTTCGTGAAAGAACGGGTTCTCGGGCTGCTCTGCGATCAGCTTTTGGGTTTCTCGGACTGCCGTTGTCAGATCGGGTGCCCGAAAGGCTGCCACTGCACGGGCATAGCGCGCGTATATGGATTGATCCGACGCCGGGTATTTCACAAAGGTACGCGCTGGGGTGTAGAGGAAGGCTTGGATCTTTGCCTGCATCATTTTCATACGATCAACATCGGCGGCGCTATCGACAGCATCGCGATTAGACTGTTCGTTCACTCGGTTCTGCAGCGCCTGAATGCGATCTCCTGAGAGCGGGTGAGACCGGAAATAGGGCTCGCGGCGTGAGTCAGCCAAGATCTCATTGTAGCGAAACTTGGTGAAAAACTCGAGCAAGCCTCGACCTGATTGCCCGGACTTTTCAAGAAATGTCACCGCCGCCTGATCTGCACTGCTTTCCTGCACGCGCGTGAAGGTGAAGAAACTCAGCATTGCAAATTGTTGCGAACTGGCCAAAAGCGCTGCACCGGCATCGGGTGCACCCGCAGCAATGGCCAATAGCCCCAGCGCAATGGTCACATAAGCTGGCCGCATGGCCTCGCGGATATTGGCATCGGATCGCGCTAAATGCCCGCCAGAGATGTGTCCGGTCTCGTGCGCAATCACGCCCTTTAACTGGTTTGGCGTTTCAGTCTCTAAGATCAGGCCCGTGTGAAGAAATACGTTCTGGCCTCTAGTAACAAAGGCGTTGAGTGTTTTATCGCCGACAATGTAGATTTTCACGTCATTGGGGGCGAGACCTGCCGCTTCGAAAATCGGGTTTGAGTAATCGCGCAACGTCCGTTCAATTTCGGCGTCGCGGACCAGGGATTGCGCTTGGGCTTGAAACGGCGCGAACGAGATGGCCATTGCAAAGGCCAGCGCCCAAACGGGCAATAGTCGATGCGCGCGCTCGTGGGGGGAGGGTCCAAGCTTTAAGTTGGCGTTGTCTATCATGTTTATGGACCAATCACCCTTTTCTTTCGTTTCAAACCATCGACATCGTCTTAGCACCAAACTGTTTTCATGGATAATAGGGCAATTTCGCGGCAGTGGGATGAACCAGAGCTGAAACGGCTAAAGAAGATTGCAAGAGGACTTCATGCTAGACGGAAAGGGCCAGACTCCCAACGGAATCTGGCCCCTTTGTGATCCAATACTGGTTCAAACTGCCTTGCTTTAGTTCCCAAACAGCTTTTGAGCATTGCGTGACCACCAGCCACTCTTGCGGGGCGCTGCTGGCGTTGAGTCTGCGGCAGGCTCAGGTGCCTCCACTGCAGCTGTAGGTTCGGTTTCGACTGGAGCAGCCTCCTCAACCGGGGCAACTGCCTCAACTGGGGCAACTGCCTCTTCTATCGCCTTGGCGGCTGCCTTTGCGCCACGGGGAGCCCGCTTTGCTGGTGCCTTCTTTGCAGGTGCTGCTGCTTCGGCGACAATGGGTTCGACTTCTTCAGGGGCCTCAGCTATCGCAACTTCAACCGGAACCTCTGCTGCATCCTCGGCAGATTTCTTCCGAGTTGGACGCTTTCGTTTAGCTGGCGCTTCAGAAACGGGCAGGGGCTCAACCGCAGGAACAGCCGTCAAATCGCCAATTGGTGCATCTGCCTCAGCGCCGTCGACATGGATGGTCTCCATGCCTGCAATCTCAGGCGCGGGTTCAACGCCTTCGCCCTGTGGCTGACCGTCCGTTTGGCCCAAGCGCAAAGCTTCACCTTCACGTCTGCGACGACCACCGCGGCGTCCGCGACGGCGACGGCGTCGGGCTTGAGCTTCAGCTGGGGTTTCCCCTTCAGGACCAGCCTCTTCCTCGCCTTCACCTTCATCCATGCCAGAGCCTTCAACGGGTTCTCCAGCTTCGCCTTCAGGGCTTCGAGCTGAAGCCTCGCCTTCGCCTGCCTCGTCACGACGGCCGCCACGACGACGCCGACGACGACGCTTGCCGCCTTCACGCGGGCCTTCACTGTCCTGACCTTCTTTGGCGCTGACGCGCTCTTCACCGTCGCCATCGGCTTCGGCTTGATCTTCATCCTCATCGTCTTCGATAACTTCATCATCTTCGTCGATTGGATCGTCAATCTTCACATAAACCGGGACGAAATCATCTTCGAGCAATTCTTCGCCCAGCTCGACGATTTCAAAGCGGTATTGGCCGGGCGTCATGTCAGACTCGGCAAATACACGCACGACAAGGCCGCGCTCTTGAACCAAGCGGGTGAGGTGGTCACGCTTTTCGTTCAACAGATAAAGCGCCGTTGCGATATCGGCATGCAGGGCGACTTCACAATCCTTGCGATTGGCAACAGCAGCCTCCACCGAACGAAGCGCTTGCAAGCTCGCAGATTCGGGCGAGCGGACGCGCCCGGTACCATCGCAAGTTGGACAAATGTGGCTAGAGCCTTCCAGCACGCCAGTCCGGCGACGCTGGCGGGAAATCTCCAACAGACCAAAGCCTGAGATTTTACCCATTTGGACCCGCGCGCGATCAAATCGCAGCGCGTCTTTCATCTTTTTCTCAACCGCACGATCATTGCGGTTTTCTTCCATGTCGATGAAGTCGAGCACAACAAGCCCGGCCAAGTCGCGCAATCGCATTTGGCGTGCCGCTTCTTCGGCAGCCTCAAGATTGGTCTTTAGAGCGGTCGATTCAATCGAACGCTCGCGCGTGGAGCGGCCGGAGTTCACGTCAATGGCGACAAGAGCTTCGGTCTGGTTGATCACAATATAGCCACCCGAGCGCAATTGCACGATCGGGGAGTGGATGCTTTCAAGCTGGCTTTCCACCTTCATGCGCGAGAACAAAGGTGTTGCGGCCTTATATTGCTGCACCTTCTTTGCATGGCTTGGCATCAGCATTTTGATGAAGTCTTTGGCTTCGCGATAGGCTTCTTCGCCTTCAACCAGGATTGCGTCGACATCTTTGTCATAAAGGTCGCGAACCGCGCGCTTTACCAGATTATCTTCTTCGTGGATCAAAGATGGCGCAATGGACTTCATGGTGCGCTCGCGAATATCGTCCCACAGTCGCAAGAGATACTCATAGTCGCGCTTGATTTCGATCTTTGTGCGCTTGGCCCCCGCGGTGCGGATGATCAAGCCCATGCCCTTTGGGACTTCAAGTTCAGAGATCACGGATTTCAGACGTTTGCGGTCACCCACAGCGGTGATTTTACGCGAAATGCCACCGCCGCGTGGGGTGTTGGGCATCAGCACGCAATAACGACCTGCGAGGGACAAATAGGTGGTGAGGGCAGCACCCTTATTGCCGCGCTCTTCTTTAACCGCTTGCACCAGCATGATCTGGCGACGGCGAATCACTTCTTGTATTTTGTAGCGACGTTGGGCTGCGCGGCGTGCGCGAACCTGCTCGTCATCGCCGTCCCCTTCTTCGTCAAGGGCGGCTTGTTCGGCTTCTTCGGCGAGCAAAGCTTCGCGGTCCGCCGCTGGGATCTGGTAATAGTCGGGGTGAATTTCACCAAAGGCAAGGAAGCCATGGCGGTTACCGCCATATTCGACAAAACCCGCCTGTAAGGAGGGTTCTACCCGCGTAACCTTTGCAAGATAGATGTTGCCGCGAATTTGCTTTTTGGAGGCAGATTCAAAGTCGAAGTCGTCGATTTGGTTTCCAGCGAGCACGACAACCCGGGTCTCCTCCGGGTGAGCCGCGTCGATCAGCATTGTTTTGGACATAGATGTAAGCTCCAGCGCGCTGGCTCGGCCGCAGGGCAACGCAGTGGCGTCGTCTCCCGGTCAATGAGCGCGAATCGTAAAAGGTTGTTGGTGAAAGTCGGCGCTGAACGAAGCGCGATGGGAGAGCAGCACCTAGATCCTGGCCAAAAGGCCCCTGCGAATGGCGCGCGTGCGCCATAGCTTCGCTGAAGATCAATGTCTCTAAAAACAGAGTGGCGCGCACTGTCATCGCCGCGGAGCGTCCCGACTTAAAATATACCCAGAGGCATATCAAATGAACTGGTTGAGACTTGGCTTTCAAATGCACAAGTCCTGTTCCAAAAAAACAACACGTCATAGATCAAATTTTGATCCATTCCGCATCGAGGGTCACACTGCCTCACTTCGCACCGAAAGGGAAGCGCGACTTGCTCCCTGATTCCACATTGGACAGGTCCGGTGGGTTAAAGGTATCAAGCTAAGGCTTATTTTCACACAGATTCGGCAGTCGGACCCTTCATGAAGCCATTGTCTTATCAAACAGTGATTGCCGCGGTGACCCGCTTGTTTCGGGCGCAGCGGAGTTTTGCTTGGCGTTGCGCTGCTTTGTTGGTGCTCGCGCTGGGTTTGGCCTCTTTATCAATAGTTTGGCGGGCACCCTTAACGCAGGGCAGCCCCGAATTTGCTCAAGCCCAAGCCCAAACACGTAGTCTGCCCCGTGTGAGTGCAATCACCGCTAGTCAAGCTGCTGAAGCCACTATTGTTACAATTCGCTTGGACGAAGCGATCAAGTATCGTTTTTTTGCCCTGCCAACACCCTCGCCGCGACTTGTCATCGATATGCCGCGTGTGAATTGGGGCCTTGGCAATGGGAAGGCAGGTACCTTAATCGGCGAGGGCGGCGTCTCGCAGATCCGTTTTGCCGACAAATCGCAATCAGAATCGCGCATTGTGCTGGATCTCACCGGCCCAATGCGGGTGCGAAAGCACGAGATTGTCGGCGTTTTGGGCGGTCGACAGCTGCGGCTCGAACTGGTGCCGACGAATCCCAACACTTTTGCCACAACTGCACCTTTGCCGAAGCCGCGTGCAGTAGAGAAGGTCAATAGCGTGCCGACGCCGATCCGTCCCAATCCTTCTGGGAAGCGATTTGTGATCGTGATTGATCCTGGCCATGGTGGCAAGGATCCAGGCGCGCCTGGGGTATCCGGCACCTTGTTTGAAAAGGAAGTGACCCTCGCTAGCGCCATTTTATTGCGCGATTATTTGCGGCGTGATCGCCGGTTCGAAGTAATCTTGACGCGTGACTCTGATGTGTTCTTAACCTTGGAGCGTCGGATTTTGATCGCCCGCGACAAGCGCGCCGATCTATTCATATCCTTGCATGCAGACTCCGCGCCGGCTGGCTCAGGTGCTGTGGGGGCGACCGTATACACTTTGTCAGAAGCAGGCGGTCAACGCGCGCGCCAGCTGCTAAACAATGACAATTGGTCCATTGCCCAGCCAAATCAGACCCAAGACAAATCGGTTATGGAAATCCTCCGCGATCTGACCCAACGCGACACCAAAAACCAATCCGCTATTTTTGGGCAGTCCTTGATAGGCGAGATCCGCAACGTCGGCCCAGTCACCCAGACCTCGCACCGGCGGGCGGGCTTCTTTGTATTGCTGTCGCCCCGGGTGCCAGCAGTCCTGTTGGAGATGGGCTTTATGTCGCATCCCGAAGACGAAGCACGCTTGCGCAATCCTCAGTTCCGCAGCCGTCAGATGGCAGCAACCGCAAAATCCATTGGCGCCTATTTTGATCGGGTACAGGTGATCAGTGGCGGGGCTACCAAATAGGAATAAGTTCTGCCCTACTTGCGGCAGCCCAACTGGGAAAGGGCGCTTTAACTTGCGCGCCAAGCAGGTCATACTGGAAGGCAATATTGGGGGGATGCACGGGACAGCGCAAAAGCACTGAACGCGGCGGACTCAACCGAGGAAGACCAAGCGACGATGCGTTATTTGAAGATCATTGCTCTGACCGCTCTGGTCGCGATTGCCATGGGTGTGATCGGTGCTGTGATTTTGGTGAATATGGCGCTGCAAGGGCTGCCGGATCACCAGAAGCTCGCAAACTACCAACCAGCAGTGTCGAGCACGATCTATTCCTCAGATGGTCGTCAGATTGGGTTGTTTGCGCGGCAGAACCGCTCTTACATTCCCATTGAGCAAGTGCCTGACCATGTGATCGCCGCCTTCATGGCCGCTGAAGATAAGGATTTTTACTCGCATTCTGGCGTGGACCTCATGGGCGTTGCACGCGCGGTTCTGTTTAATATCAGCAATCTTGGCGAGCGGCGTATGCAAGGGGCTTCGACCATCACGCAACAGGTGGCCGAAAACGTGTTGCTGTTAGATGATGCGCGTGGCTCTACCTTGGACAAGATTTTATCGAAGGTGCGAGAAGGTTTGGTTTCCATAAGGATCGAAGAGGTTCTTACTAAGGACCAGATCATGGAGATTTATGTTAATCAGATTTTCTTGGGCTTTCGTTCGTATGGCGTGCAGGCTGCCGCTCAAACCTATTTTGGCAAAGATGTTCGTGATTTGACCATCGCTCAAGCCGCCTATCTCGGGGCCCTGCCAAAGGGGCCGAACAATTATAACCCACAGCGCCATATGGATCGTGCATTAGCCCGTCGCAATTGGGTGATTGGGCGCATGGCAGACAATGGCTTCATAACAACCCAGCAAGCCGCTGCAGCGCGCGCGGAGCCTTTGACCGTTAAGCCTAGTCCACGCGGTAGTTGGACAGACCCAGATGCGGGGGAGTTCGTGGAAGAAGTGCGGCGTGACTTGATCCGCCGCTTTGGCAAGGACGCCCCGTATTCGCGTGGCTTTATTGTCCGCTCCACCGTTGATCTAGATAAGCAGAAATATGCGCGTGAAGCACTGACCGCTAGCCTTAACCGCTTGGACCCCCGCCGGACGCGCGGCTTCGCTGGCGCGGTTGGTGTGATGAGTGTGGGCGGAGATTGGCCGTCGCGGCTAGCCAAAGCCCGCTACTCGCGGCCCGATCCTCGCGCTGTTTTTGCCATCGTGCTGGATCGTGCCCAATCATTTGGCCTGACAAATGGTACTAAAGTTCCTATCCCTCAGGCGGATAAAGACTGGGCGTTGCGTTCCTCTAAGCCTTTGACCGATGGTGCTTTGGTGTGGTTGGGCCGCCAGGACGACGGCACGCTGCAATTGCAACGCCACCAAGGTATTCAAGGCGCGCTGGTTTCTATCGATGTTCAGACCGGGTCCGTAATCGCCATGGCGGGCGGCATGGATGTTGAGGATTCTGGCTTCAACCGCGCCACGCAAGCCAAACGCCAACCCGGATCGTCCTTTAAGCCAATCATTTACGCTGCGGCATTAGAGCAGGGGTTGACGCCAGAGACCAAGATTTCGGATGAGAGAATCCAGGGTGGGGGCTGGAGTCCTGAAAACGCAGACCGCCGGTTCTATGGTGTTATGACCTTAAGCCAAGCATTGGTTATGTCGCGCAATACTGTGACGGTGCGCATCGCTCGTCGCATTGGGATGCGCCGGGTGGCAGATTATGCTCGCCGTTTTGGCGTTTATGATGATCTGCCCAACGACTTGACGATGGCGTTGGGGGCAGGAGAAACAACGGTGCTGCGCCTAACCTCGGCTTTTGCCGTATTTCCCAATGGTGGGCGCTATATTCCGCCCGTCTTTTATGACCGCCTGCAAGACCCGCGCGGCCGCACTGTTTGGCGTTCTGACCGGCGATCCTGCCCTGCTTGCGATACGGCTTTGAATCCTGATGCGGGGCCGCCCAAAATCGATCCATGGGGCGTGCAAGTAGTTTCTCCTCGCACAGCTTGGGAAATGACTGGCATTTTGCGCGACGTCGTTTTGAAGGGTACCGGGCGCGGCGTGGATTTCGGTCGTCCCGTTGCTGGTAAGACTGGGACCACCAGCGACTATAAGGATGCTTGGTTCGTTGGCTTCTCGCCCTCTATCGCTACGGGCGTTTATGTTGGCTACGATTTGCCTCGTACGATTTATCAAGGCGCCTCCGGCGGCCCTGTAGCCGGACCGATCTTCAAACAATATATGATGAAGGCCCATGAGGGCCGTCCGGTCGAGGATTTTGCCGCCTCACCTGAAGTGAAGCGTGAAATCGAAGCAGAAGAGCGGATGAATATTCTGGCTGAATTGCAAACCAATCCAGCCGGAGCTGCGGCCACTTTGGCGCAAATGCGCAGCGGCCGAACCGATGGACCTCGTGTCGACACAAGGCCAGGAAGCTTAATTGTGATCGAGGACACACCAGCCGCTCGTGCCCCTGCAACCACGAAAGCTGTGCCTAAGGCTGCGCCTGCATCCACACCGACGGCCGCTCCGAAAGCCGAAAAAGAAGGCTGACGAAGCAAACTGACACTATTTTTTGGCCGGTCTGGACCTTCAGGCCGGCCTTGCCTATTTCCGCCATCTGCGTGGATTGATTTGGAGAGACCTTATGCGCGCCGAACTTGAAGCGCTTAGTCGTGACATCAGCAAATCCGTGGCGCTGTTGCGTCGCCGGTTGGACTGGGATGTTGCCTTGCGCCGCTTGGACGAACTCGATGCGTTGAGCGAGCGGTCTGATCTGTGGAATAATCCGCAAGAAGCCCAAGGCTTGATGCGCGAGCGCAACCGCATTCAAGCCTCCGTCGAGGCAGTCCGCCAGCTTGAGCGCGATCTATCTGACCATGTTGAACTCGCTGAAATGGCCGAAGCCGAAGGCGATGAGGATATGATTGAAGAAGCTCGAAAGGGCCTTCTTGAGGCGAAGACCCGCGCAGATCGTGCTGAGCTAGAAGCGCTTTTATCGGGTGAAGCAGATGGCAATGATGCGTATCTTGAAATCAATGCGGGCGCCGGTGGCACGGAGAGTCAAGATTGGGCCAGCATCTTGCGCCGCATGTATGTCCGATGGGCGCAATCGCGCGGCATGAGTGTCGAGGAGATTGAAGAGAGTGTCGGCGAAGAGGCAGGCATCAAGTCGTCGACCCTCTTGATTAAAGGTGAGAATGCATTTGGCTGGTTGAAGACCGAATCCGGCGTACATCGACTGGTTCGGATTTCGCCATTCGATAGTGCGGCTAAGCGTCATACCAGTTTCTCAAGCGTCTGGGTTTATCCAGTGGTCGACGATACCATCGTGATCGATATTCAAGATAAGGATGTGCGCATCGATACCTATCGCGCTTCCGGCGCTGGTGGGCAGCACATCAACAAGACCGACTCTGCTGTTCGCATTACCCACATACCGACCGGGATTGCTTGTGCCTCGCAGCAAGAGCGTAGTCAGCATAAGAACCGCGAAATTGCCTGGAAAATGCTGCGGGCCCGCCTCTATGAGATGGAGTTGCAAAAGCGCGAAGCCGCCGCCAATGCCTTGGAAGACCAAAAGACAGATATTGGCTGGGGCCATCAAATCCGGTCCTATGTTCTGCAGCCCTATCAGATGGTCAAAGATCTTCGCACCGGGGCTGAGACGTCGGACACGTCGGGCGTACTGGATGGGGATTTGGATATGTTTATGGCAGCCTCGCTCGCGCAGCGCGTTGGGGTCGCAACCGACCCAGATCAAGAATAAGCGGCTATGTTGGCGGCCATTCCGCCAGA
>JBEIEG010000026.1:0-15563 GCA_040383035.1 Hyphomonadaceae bacterium
AAATGACACTTGGCGTTCGAGAATGATAGCTGAGAAATATCTACGTCGGCATGTCACAAGGTTTAACGAGTTTGTGCGCTCCTGTGCTGATCGTGGAGAAATCAGTGACATTGAACCGCTGCATTTGCAGAACCTTGCGGCAGGTGGCGCTCAACTTTTTCTCGCGCTCGCCCCTCTCTGGAAGCTCTCCGCAGGCAAGGACACAACGAGCGAAAAATTCATCAGTGAATATGCAGAAACGGTAGTCCGCCTGTTGAAACCAGCCGGTGCCAAGTGACGCCTACCGAATTTAGAATATTGCCGGAAAACTAAATTAAATTTGGCCAAAAAGTATGTTGTTGTAAGCCTTCAAAGACCGCGCCGATTGCCACAAAAGGCGGCCAGGTTTGGCCTGGGCGGCAGCCCGCCGGGACAGAAAAGCGCACAGCCAACTTTGAGAAATTTTCCCTGCTCACAACCGCAGTCAGCGCGCACTTGCCAGTCTTGTCATCATGATCAGGCCAGCTGCAGCCCAAGCCTGGGGCGCGCACGCATGGGTATATGCAATGGGTGGTCTGGTGGGCGTTCGAGCAAAGCCAGCCACTAGTTCTGGCAGCGAATTACCGGGCATGTTCAGGGCAAGTGACACAAGCCCTTCTGCGACGAGCTGAACTTCGTCCTTAAAACCATATCGCGCGAGCCCAGCCCCAAAAAGGGCTGTGTCATGTGGCCACACACTACCGGTATGATAGGACACCGGATTATAGCGCTTTTCGCCACTCCCAAGTGTGCGCAAGCCCCAGCCTGTCCAGCATTCGGGCTGAAACAGGGAGGCGACAAGGATGGGTGCAATGTCATCTGGGACAATACCACACCACAAGAGATGGCCCGGATCGGAGGAGTGCACACGCAAAGGCTGATCCCCAGCATCGAGTGCCATTGCATAGGTGTTTAGTTCTGGTAGCCAGAAAAGTGCATGGAAATTGTCTCGAAGTCGCGCGGCTCGCTCTTTGCAGACGTTTGCGTTCTCGCTGTCCCCGGCCAAGGCAAACAGGTCTGATGCAGCGATAAATGCTGCATAAGCATATCCTTGAACCTCCGCCACAGCCAATGGCGCAGAGGCCGGTGAGCCATCTGCGTGGTTCATGGAATCGTGCGAGTCTTTCCACGATTGCACGGTTAGCCCGGAGCCAGAAGGCTTGAACCTGATCAGGCCTTCTGACGTCTGGCAATTCACCAGCCAGGATAAAGCTTTCGACCAATTGTCTTGAAGTTCGACCGCAAGTGCAGCGTCGCCTGTTTCGCGGACATAGTGCCCGAGCGCCATGATGAACAAAGCGGTCGAGTCAACAGATCCATAATAGCGACCGAACGGCACAGCACCCGTCCGGCTCAACTCGCCCCGCCTGATCTCGTGCAATATTTTGCCTGGTTCTTCCTCGCGGAACGGGTCGACCCTTGTTCCCTGATGGTGGCCGAGGAACCTGAGGATGGATTGGCTGATATCGGCGTTTTGGGGTCCTATCATCATGGAAGTGATGAGCGCATCACGACCGAAGAAATTGACGAAGTTTGGCAAGCCAGCCGCTGGATATGGGCCAAATCGGGTTGGCATGAGTAGCGTCCTCAAGTCCACGACGGCTTGGTCATACGCTTTTTGCCAGTCCGGGCTTTGAAGATCGAGTGCATTGCGGGCGAGAAAATCGGCCTTGTCAGGCAAAGCGGCACGGCTTGGTGTGTCTTCAATTGGTAAGCCGCTATACTGAATTTGCGCCCGAACATGGATTTCGCGACTCTCGCCTGGCGCAATCTTCAGGGTCCATGCTTTTTCTTGCAAAGGCGGCTGCAAGGCAATTTCCATGGTCGAAACCACGCCATCAGACGCTTGCCGCCTAAAGGTTCGGGTTGATGGCGTTTGCACGTCCACAATCGGGGTGGCGGCGTCGAGGGCCTTCTGCGCCCAGATCATGAACACATCCCGGAAATCAGCTTCCAGATCAAGCCGGATCGTGAGGGTCTGGTCGTCCAAGCTGGTATTGGTGATGAGCAACTGGTCTATCACCCCATCGCCTAAGACCCGAAGTTGTCGTTCAATGCCTATAGTTTGAACCTTATGGTCATTCACATGGGCAAAATACTGGAAGAGCTCGTCGGCACTGCCCCTAGAAGCGAGGCGCGAAACAGCACCCAAGTCCCAGCGCCAGACTGATAACCAGCGCGTATCGCGCTGGAAAATGCCAGACCCAGTTCCGCCAATCTCACCTGTCTCCTGGGCGACAAAATAAGTGTCACCTTCCTTCAGTTTGATCATCGATCAGGGGCCCCATAAAACGTATGCATACATGTTGACATATATAAATCCCGTGTCATGTTCTGAGTCAAGGGCGCTAACTTACCTACAAGCGATGAAAGCTCGCAGGAGCAAGGATGAGTGCCATGATTACACTGGGGAAAGCCATGACAGTTTCAAAAAAGTCCGCTTTGCGGCGCAAATGCTCACATGTATCCTTGCTCGTCGCGGCTGCTTTGTCGGGCGGTGCCTTGTTTGTAAATCCAGCTTTGGCACAATCCTCAAGCGGTCAGAATTCTGCTGCAGAGGAAGCCGAAGAAGTCATCATCGTAACGGCGACCAAGCGCGGGCAAACTGTTTTGCAGGCCCCTCTGTCAGTTTCTGTGGTGACATCTCAGACGATAGAGGACAGCGGTGCCAGCAACACGTCAGAGCTTGCGACCTTGATTCCGAGTTTGGTGGTTTCAAACAGCCAAGGCCCTGTTCAGTCCAATGTCGGTATACGCGGCGTGACAACGGCAGGCGGTAGCGCAGCCTTGGAGCCAAGCGTTGGGATTTATGTCGATGGGATCTTCACCGATCGCACCTCGATCGGCATTGGCGACTTCAATGACATTGCCGCCGTTGAAGTTCTGCGCGGCCCCCAATCGACTCAATTCGGCAATGCTTCACCAGCAGGTATCGTCAATTATGTGACCAAGCGCCCTGAGGCAGATTTTGGAGGCGAAGTGCGCGCAACCTTGGGGGATTTCAACAAGCAACAATTTGCTGCCAGTGTAACCGGGACGATTATCCCGAATGAAATGCTCGGCCGTATCAGCTTCTATTCCAACAAGCGTGATGGCTTTTTGAAGAACTTGGCCGGCAAGGACATGAATGATCAAAACAGCTATGGCGTGCGCGGCAAGCTGTTAGTTGCGCCGGAAGGTCCTCTGCAGCTAACGATTTCATTGGAATATTCAAAGACCGACATCAATTGCTGTCAGCCTGTTTGGGACAATGTTCCAGAAGCCCTTTATGCGCGCTTCGCGACTGGCTCCCAGCAATATCCGTTCAACGGGACAGGGGCGCCGCTTCCCCGAAATCAGGTTAAGGGTCAAGTGATCGCCGTCGATGGTGCCAGCACGTTCGAACAGGACCTCGTAGCGGGCAGCTTTGATTTCAGATGGAAGTTTGGCGATGGGTTTGAACTGGCCTCAATCACGGCCGGCAGGCAGGCCAATCAGACGTCTGCCTCTGATGTCGATTTCTCCTCACTCAATCTGATCAACTTCCCAGCCGTTGGTCGCACAAATAGACATATCAGCCAGGAATTCCGCCTGACATCGCCGAAAGATAAGGCGCTGACTTATCTTTTAGGTGCTTACTTCTTCCAGAAGAATGTCGAGGAGACCAGCGCGTCGGTTATCAATCCGCAACTCGCCGCTATCGGTGGCGGCGGCATCTTCGCGCAATTCTCGCCAAGTGCCAATTTGATCACAAACCGAAATGCTGCCTTGTTCGGTGAAGCAACTTGGGAAGTTTCCGAGAAGCTCAGCTTCACTGGCGGGCTCCGCTACAATTACGACGACAAGAAGATTAGTGCGTTTGCTGAACGCCTACGCCAAAACGGAACCCCGTTGTCACCCCGTCAAACAATTCCCGATAACAAAACCCAACGCGACGGCGGTGAATGGACGGGCAAACTTGTCGCTCAATATGATTGGTCGAACAACTGGAATACTTATGCCTCCTATACACGTGGCTATAAGGCGTTTGGGATCAATGATGACGCCAACTTGCTGCGCAACATCCCTGGAGCTGACTACTTCTTCGATTCCGAAAAAGTGGACAATTTCGAACTAGGGACAAAGGGATACATCGAGCCGATTCGCACAAGTTTGAGCCTTGTCCTATTCAACATGGACTATTCAAACTTCCAATCGCTCGCCTCCTTTGTCGATACAAACAACCAACTTCGCTTTTTCCTGCAAAATGCGGCGAGTGTAGTGTCAAAGGGTGTGGAGCTCGACTTTGTCTCGCGCCCAACAAAGCACCTAATCGTCTCAGGTGGGGTAACCTTCTTGGACGCCACTTTTGACTCTTACCCTAATGCGCAAGGGCCGTCGGGAAGGATCGACTTGTCGGGCAAGCCCCTGTCCGATGCTCCGCAATGGTCCGCCAGTTTGGTCGGGCGTTATGAGCGGCCAATTGGCGAAAATCTAAAGTTCTACACCCAAGCCGACATGTTCTATCGGTCAGATGTCTATACCGAACTCACCTATAACCTGCTGCAAGTCCAAAAGGCGCATACCAAGTACAATGCCCGCATTGGTATTGGTCAAATGGGCAATGGCTGGGCACTTGAGGCTTGGGGCCGCAACCTGACCAATGAGATCACATTTGGTCGCGCAACTTCAGCGGCGATCCTAGGCCAATTGACTTCCGTGCTCCCGTTCGTGGGTGTGGCGTCGTACCCAACTGGAACTTCCACCCTTAAATTCACCAGCGAACCCCGCACCTATGGTGCGACCCTGATCTACCGCTTCTAAACGTGACCTCCCCGCGTGACTTTCCCCGCCGCAAACAGAACGATACACCCTGGGGTGTCGGCATTGTTGGTGGCGGGGATATTTCTGGGCGTTATGCTAGCTGCATCAAGGCAAGTCCGCGTTTATTTTTGAGCGGGTTGAGCCGAAGCGACGGGGACACATCTGCACTTGTTATTGATCCACGTACTGACATTATTCTGAATCTGACGCCACCGCTGGCGCACGAGTCAGTTTCGCGGCTGGCGCTTCAGGCGGGGAAGCATGTCTATTCTGAAAAGCCCTTGGCGCATGATCTTGCCCAAGCGCGATCACTTATGAAGCTTGCAGCGGAGTGCGGCCTTGTGCTTGCGTGCGCGCCAGCCACCTTTCTGGGTCCCGCTCAACAAGGTGTAAGGCAGCTTCTCGATGCCGAAGCTTTGGGGACAATTATCGGAGCGCGTGGAATTCTGATGTATCCCGGCCCGGACAAATGGCACCATAATCCGGCCCCCTTATTTGGACCGGCGGCGGGTCCATTATTTGATATGGGTATCTATCACTTAGCCGCTCTGGTCGCCCTATTTGGCCCGATCGAGTCTGTCACGGCATTCGCGAGTCAAAGTGCCAATAGCCGAATCGTAGCCAAAGGACCGAAAGCTGGTGAACGTTTTAGCGTTAGCGTACCAACGCATGTCTGCACGTTGTTGAAATTCGTAAATGGCCAGATCGCAGACCTTGTTTTCAGCTTTGATGGAGTTGGCAGTGCGGCCCCTGCCTTAGAGATTTATGGTACAAAGGGGAGTTTGTGTTTGCCACCCCCCAGCCAGTTTAATGGCACCATCAAGCAGGCCCTAAGCTATGATGCGTGGTCTGAGCTTCCACCCTTGCGCGACGAGTGGGACGATAGTCTCTGGATCGCTGGGATTTACGCGCTTGTTGATCATCTGGAGGGCTTTGACACGCCCTGGCCCGATGCAGAATTCGCGTTGCATTGCCTCGAAGCTATGGTGAAGATTGAGGCCAGCACCAATCTGGGCGAAACTTTGCGTCTCGAAACATCCTGTCAACGACCACAACCCCTAACGCAAGAGACCATCCGCCGATGGAAACATCATGATCAGAGGGCCGCATGAAACAAGCTTGGCTAGACAAGGAAACAGGGATTGCGATCCTTTATGCGCTGCCGTTTCTGGCTCATGCGATGGCGCTAACCCCCCTGATAACATTCATTCCAGGTTTCTATTCGGGGGAACATGGGCTGCCTTTGCAATTGGTTGGTGCCATCATCTTTGCTGCACGCTTATTCGATATTGTCGTCGAACCGACCGTGGGGATCCTTTCCGACCGTACACGTGGTCCATTGGGCAGACGCAAGTCGTGGATATTGGCAGGCCTTCCAGTCCTGATGCTGGGCTGCTGGATGGTCTTTGCGCCTCCAGTGAAGGTGGATGCTCTTTATGCGGCCTTCTGGATTACAATCACCTTCGCCGCCTTCAATGTTTTGGATACGCCCTACAAAGCTTGGGGGGCAGAACTATCGCGAACCTATATGGGCCGGGCACGGGTTGCGGGATGGCGGGAAGGCTTTGGAAGTCTGTCGGGATTGCTGGCGCTGATCCTGATTTTCATCATGCAGCAATCGGGATCTGAAGGCCTGTCAGACACGATGTTTGCGATGGCTGTCGCCTTTGTCATTGGGATGCCGATCCTGTTTGCAATCACGCTGACCTTGGTGCCAGAACCCCCGATCGAAGACCTTCATATCCAGCCGCCAACACTGAAGGAAAGCTTCAAGGTGATTGGCGAGAATAAGCCCTTCATGATGATCTTGGGCGGATTGGGTGTTTTGATGGCGGGCGGCATTATTGGCGCAACGCTGCACATCATCGTGATGGAGAAATACTTTGATGCGCGAAGACTATTCCCAATCATTCTGGGCTCTGAAAGCATCGCTGGCATCCTCTCGATCCCGCTTTGGCTCTGGTTAGCTAAGCGAATTGGCAAGCATCGCGCGATGGCCATCGGTGTAATGTGGATGGCGGTTTGGAGCGCGCCAATCCCGTTATTGAAGCCTGATGACGACATGCTTTATGCGGCCTGCATCATCATCCGAGGCTTTGGTGGTGGTGCTTTGGCAGTTTTGATCGGTGCCATGATTGCGGATGTGGTTGACATTGATACGCTCAAGACCGGCCAAGCCCGCAATGGGCTCTATTTTGCCATGGTCGGTATGCTGGGAAAAATCGGGATTGCGTTCGGCGCTCTGGTTGGGACAACCTTGCCAACATTGTTCGGCTTTCAAACCGCCAATGCGGTGAATAGTCCAGAGGCGCTGTTCGCGCTCTTGGTGACCTATGCTTGGGTGCCGATGGTCATTATGGGTCTGGCGGCCCCATTCTTCTGGTTCTACCCGCTGACAGAGCAAGAACAAAAGCGTTTGCGCTTTGAGATTGAACGCAAGTTGCAAACAAAGGCGGAGGCATAATCGCCATGTCCGTCACGCAATCGCCCTCGATTCTGGCCTTTGGTGCCCATCCAGACGATGTCGAGATTTATTGCCTTGGCCTATTGCTACGCTTGAAGTCGTTGGGCTGGCGTATTGGCTGGGTCGTGGCGACAGCCGGACAGGCGGGCCTTTCGCCGGCCGGTGAACCCGATGAGCGCTTGGTTGAAATGAAGTTGGCGGGTGAAAGCGTTGGGGTAACTCCCGTATGTCTCTCGCTGATGGATGGAGAATTGACCGACGCGCCCTTGTCCCAAGCTGCTGTGCGGGCGGCGATTGCTTCATTTGCACCCGATCTCGTGATCACCCATCACCCAGACGATTACCATCCCGATCACCGCGCCTTGAGCCAACTCGTTCGACAGGCCTGCGGGCTTAAGTCAGGCTTGGTGTATGCAGATACGATGCTTGGTCTGGGTTGTTGTCCTGATTTTTCAATAGATATTAGCGACTTTGCCGTTGCCAAACATCAAGCCCTGCGCCTGCACGCCTCTCAAAAGCCCGACCTTTTTTTGGACAATCTTGTGGTTTGGGAAAAGTTTCGCGCCATTCAAACGTTTCAAAAGGACGTCTCGCGGGCGGAAGCCTATTGCTTCCCCGATCCCTATCACAGGAGAAAGGTTCAACGACTGCTTGACGCGGTGATCATCCGATGACCAATTTTGAGCATGTCCCTATCCATATTCAAACCTCAGTTTTCGCTTTGATCAAAATCAAACTAAATGACTTAAAAGATAGACTTGGCGATCGGTTGATCGCGCTGGGTCCGCGCAAGGGAACACGACTTCATGACCAATTCTAAATCAAGCGAGTTGTCCCTGGTCCCCCGTATCGAGCCTGGCTTATCAAAGTCAGAGCAGACCCGCCGGACGCGCGCGCTGATTATCGAGACGGGTATTCGCTGCCTAGCGGCTTATGGGTTTACCCAAACCAGCATGCACCTCATCTCCAAAGAGGCCGGCATTTCGCGTGGGCCGATGAACTATCACTTCGCCGACAAAAATGACCTGATGGGGGCCATTGCGGAGGCCTTACCCTTGGGAGCTGGCCAAGATGTGCTCGCAAGACTGCGCGCTGTCACGGGTGTTGAAGCAAGGCTTGCAGCGATTATTGATCTAGCAATCGAACAACATCGCGGGATGCATCATTTCGCAGCGATTGAGCTATTGGTCGCCGCACGCCAAGACCCTGCCTTAGCCCAAGCGATCGGCCCGCATTTCGAAGTGGCAGAAAATCAGCTCGATCAATGGTTCTGCGATTACATGGCCGAGCTAAACTGGGCTCGTGACACCTTGATTCCGTATCGCACAGTGATGGTCGCAGCCCTGCGAGGCTTAGCATTGGATCATGTTTTGCAGGCGGATAGCGACGCCCATAAGGCTGCACTTTCAATGTTTAGGCGTATATTTCTGAGCCACATTACTCAGGCCGAGAACCAAGATGACTAAAAGGATCCTCGCCTATGGGGATTCCAATACCTGGGGCTTTTTGTCCCTTGATGACCGTGCTCCGCAGCTTGAGCGATTGCCTTTTGGGGATCGTTGGACGGGCCAGGCGCAGGCAAGATTGGGGTGCGGCTTTGCCATTCTAGAGGATGCCCTGCCTGGTCGCACACTTGATCTAGACCGACCGGATATGGCGGGATCCAATTCCTTAGAGCCTGCCACTTGGAATGGCCTCAAGGAACTTCCTATTACCTTGATCCGCAATGTCCCCATTGATCTCGTTATCGTCGGACTTGGAACCAATGACATACTTCAGGATCCGGAGTTGGAGATCGACACTTATTTGGATCGAGTTAACTCCATGGTCAAACGGATCCGCTCCTTTCAATTGCCTCTGCCTCTCAAAGGAATGCCGCAGTCACCGGCCATTCTCGTGATGGCACCGCCCGGCTTCGGAGGAGCTGGAGAATCGCCAGCAACGGAGCGAGCGGAAGACAAGCGCGTGAAGCTTCTGCCAGAACTGATCAAACATGCTCGTGACCAGTCCTATCATCTGGTTAATGCGGCTCAAGCAGTGCCAACCCTTGCTGGAGATGGTGTGCATTTGGATCGACAAGCGCACCAACGCCTTGGCCTACACATGGCTCAGGCCATCAATGCAATCTACCCAACCTCAGGACATGTGAAATGGAATGCTTATTGAACCTTTCAAAGCGCGAAAGCATGATCTTGTTAGGTGCTGCTTTGACCTCGACGACTGTCAGCGCGGCACCCTTCAGAAAGTTTCGCATCTTGGCGTTTGGGGCATCGAACACTTGGGGGTTTCAGCCTGTTGACCCCAAAGAACGGATCCTGCGTCGCCTGCCGTTTTCACAGCGTTGGACAGGCGTCGCACAACGCGCCCTAGGCCGGGGCTACGAGATAGTTGAAGATGCCCTGTCGGGCAGAACCGCTGGCATAGATCGCCAAAGTGCTGCTGGTTCGCAGTTACCTGGCTCTGCCTATAACGGCCTCACGGAACTGCCTGAGGCTTTGGCCCGAAATGTTCCCCTTGATCTCGTCGTGCTTCAACTTGGTACCAATGATCTGATGTCAGACTCGAATTTATCGGCCGAGGCTTTGTGCCAAAGGCTCATTACCTTGTGCAGCGTCATCAACAAATTTAACCTTCCAATTCCGCTGGAGGGACAAGGTAAACCGATCAAGGCCATGCTGATGGCCCCAACCGCGATTGGCCCGATGCCCAACAACCCAAACTGGGAGCGCGCTGAGACCACACGAAAGCGAGCGCTTCCATTGCTGAAAGCTGCAGGCCTTGAACACGGCTTCTCCGTCTTTGATGGAGCGCAGGCTGTGCCCGCTCCCGGTCCTGATGGCCTCCACTTTGGACCAGATGGCCATCAGCGTCTGGGACTTATAGCGGCAGCGGCAATACGAGAAGCACTTCGATAGCGGCTTCTTTCAGAGGTCCACAATCAATAAGCGGAAATTTGCCAACTTGAACTTGGCTGACGGAAATAGAAGCGAATTCAGGGCGCGCTCAACTTCCGCTTTCGCCCCAAGTGCCCGCCAAAGCAGACCTTTCCCTTTCGGCCAACTATTGCCAAAATCAGACGGTCTTTGATGGGCAAAAGATGGTGAGTTTTGTGCGTTAAGCCCGGCCGGAACACCATTCACCCCTGCTTTACGGTACCATCGCTGGCCAACTTACTTTGCATGCTGTGGTCAAACGTCGTCGCAATCCCCAAGCGATTTGTTTGCACGCTTTAAATATGTCTCATATGACCATACTCTCTGGCTGTCTTACCCGAAGACTTGGCAATGCTGGCCAAGCGCATTGGCCAGCATTGCCTAAACCGCTGTCTGTCCCGAGCAGACCATTCTTATGGCCCTGAACAAGTATGTCCTCTTTGAGATGTTTAGATCGACCTCGTGTACTTAGATAACGCGTACGCGGTCTCGGTGTTAATTCCCCTTGCATTTCACTGACTCTTAGGTCAATGATTGGCTGACCTATAGGTAAGCTAACACTTAAGATTGGCTTGGGAGGACTTCAATGAAGCTGCTTTTTAACACTCTGCTTACATCGACCGCATTAGCAATCGTGCTCGCTAGCGGGTCGGCAAATGCACAATCCAACGCAGATAATACTGAGGCCAGCAAAGAGCTTGAGATAATTGTAGTCACCGCGCAAAAGCGCGCCGAACGTCTAATAAACGTTCCGGTATCGATTGTGGCTACAAGTGGTGCCGAGCTTGAAGCGCGGAATTTCACTTCGGCAACGGACTTGCAGTATGTTGTGCCCGGACTGGGGTTGGGAGATTCAAACACTCCCCGCGGCGCTGGCTTGCGTATCCGAGGGATCGGAACAAACGTCTTCGCAGATGGGATCGAACAGAGTGTAGGAACAGTTGTGGATGGGGTACCGCTGGCGCGAGCCGGTCAAGGGCTCGCAGACATTGTCGATATTGAGCGGATTGAAGTCCTGCGGGGTCCGCAAGGCATGCTTTTCGGGCGTAATGCTTCGGCTGGATTGATCAACGTTGTAACACGTGGGCCGACCAATGAATTATCAACGCGGGCCTATCTTGCTGCTGGAGAAAACGGTTTGTTGAACCTATCGGGCGCAATCTCAGGTCCAATTATCATCGATAAGGTCAGTGCTCGGATCAGCGGATATCAAAACAAACAGGATGGTATTGTCCGCACCACTGATGGCCGCATGCTCAACAACCGCGATGAATTTGGTTTCCGAGGCGCGCTCCGGCTTGAGGCAACACCCGATTTCGAAGTTTTGGTTCGCGCTGATTATTCCGAACGAGATAATGCGTGCTGTGTGTGGACTCCTCGGGCATTGGCCTCCGCCACTACAGATCCAAGACCGGGTATACTCTTTCTGTCCGGGGATCTGCCAAATGTAACTCCAGGACCTGAGAATGTAACAATCGGCGCTGCGTCGGGCGATTACTTTAACAAGGTGATCAGTAGAGGTACCTCGATCGAAGCAAACTGGAACATAAATGGGTTTACAGTAACATCGCTTTCTGCCCTCAGAAGCTGGAGGCAAAAAGATAACAATGATGCAGATCTCGGTCCACTCAACGTGCTTGACGATAACTTCGGAGCAAACGACCTCGAACAAATCAGCCAGGAGATCCGTCTGACATCGCCAGCTGGGGAGCGGTTTGAATACGTCCTTGGCGCGTTCTACTATAAAAGCGAAAATGCTGGCTCATTCGACCAGGTGGGCCGCTTCGCGCTCTCTTTCGCCCGGGCACAGGCTGCGGGGATTAGTCTTACGTTGGCACCGGGAGTCGTTCTGCCGCCTTCTGCCCTGTTCGGCCGCAGCGTCGAGACAGTGATCGACGTGCGTGACATTGCCATATTTGGACAGGGAAGCTTCGATATCACAGATAAGCTCTCGCTGATCTACGGTGCGCGATACACTGACACAAAAGTCGGCCTGGATTTTGAACGTGTGGGTGCTGCGAATGCAAATGCCTTCAATTTCGTATTGGGAGGAGCGTTTGCGCCGCTTGTCTTTCAAACAAGCACCAAAGACACGAACGTATCATGGCGGTTCGGAGCGCAATACAATCTCAACGAGAACTCAAATGTCTACCTAACAGTCGCTAAGGGCTATAAAGGGCCAGGCTTCAATAACTTACTCGATCTCGTGATTCCCGCTAGCCTGACGGCAGACAAATTTACTGCTGTCCGGCCTGAAATCCCCACATCCTTTGAAGCGGGATACAAAGGTAGACTCGCGGACGGGCGCTTGCGGATTGAGGCTGCAGCCTATCAGACAACTTTCGAGGACTTCCAGGCGCAAGTCGTGGAACGCGATCAGGTTACCAATCTCAATCGGTTCGCGATCCGCAATGCTGGCGAACTCAAGACGCAAGGTGCTGAAATCCAAATGCGCTTGCTCGCGACCGACAATCTAACGCTAGGTGCCTCTGCGGCCTGGAATGATACAGAGTTTACTGACTTTACCGGGGCGGCCTGTCCTCGTCTTGGCGCAGTCATAAGAAGCGTCGGCGTACCTTGTGGACCTGTTGTTGCGGGTGGCGCAAATGCGATTTCATTTGACGCATCGGGACAAGCTGGAACCAATGCTCCGGAACTGACCTTTACCCTCGACGGCCGTTATGAGAAGAATCTGTCGGCCGGAATTCTTGGGTTTATTCAAGCAAACTACTTCTGGCGCGATGCTGTGACTTTTGGACTGTATCCCGACAACATTCCCAATCCCACGATCCAGCCCTCTTACGGGATCTTCAACGTTTCGCTAGGGGCCGAATTTTATGAAGGAAAAGTAGTCGCGACATTGTTTGCACGAAACTTGACCGATGAGAACTTTGTTACATCTATCTTCGATCTTCCCTTTGATGGTGCTGGTGGACTTGGTCAGTACACGACAACCGATGCACGTCGATTGATTGGCGTTTCATTGAACATCGCCTATTAGGTCCTGCCTAACTGAGGCGTGCAGACAACTCTGCACGCCTCGGTTTTTTACATAGAGAACAATAATGGTCAGCACCGGCTTCAAAGTTCCAATAAAATCAAAGATTGGGTTCGGCGTTGGAGACTTTGCCCTTAACCTCGTCTGGCAAGGAACGGCGCTTTTCCTTCTTTATTTTTATACCGATATTCTTGGAATATCACCTGGCATAGCTGGACTCATCTATCTCACAGCAATGATATGGGATGCGGTGACAGACCCTGTCGCGGCAACGATTGCCGATAGAACGTGGACTCGGCTGGGAAAATATCGGCCTTACATCGTGTTTGGTGCTCTCCCATTTGCGCTGTCGTATCCGCTCGCATTTACGGCCTCACCGCTTACCATAATTCCTGTGGAGTTATGGGCCCTTTTTACGCATCTATTGCTCAGAACAACTTACACCATAGTCGGGGTGCCCTTTTCATCGCTTCAGGCCCGCCTGACCGATGATGCGCAGGAACGCACTGTTCTTGCAGGGTTCCGAATGGTCGGGGCTGCCTCTGGAGGGCTAACAGTGGTTCTCGTAACACCCCTCTTCATGCGCCTGTTTAGCGAAGAACATCAAGCGCTTGCGTTCTTGTCCGCATCCATGATTGCTGGCGTTGTTATTTTTTTAGCCTTACTATATTGCGGCCTCGTTATGCGCGAGCCGGTAACCGGCAAAAGCGAACAGCGCGCGACGCTCTCAGAGGATGTCAAGTCGATAGGTCCCATGTTCCTATCGAATCCACCGCTTATCCGGCTTTTTGCGATCATCATAACTTCTTCCATTTGCCTTGGGATGTTTGGCAAAAACATCATTTATTTCTTCAAGTACCATCTAGAGCGGCCGGATCTTACAGTTTGGGCGCTTGTGACACCCGCAATACTGCTTTTGCTCTGTGTTCCGTTTTGGGTTTGGCTGGCAGGGAAAAGATCCAAAAGAGACGCTTTGATCTTAGGTGGATGCATTGCCGGGTTGGGCTATGTTTTGTTCTTCCTGCTTGGGGAGTTTTCACTATTTTGGGCGTTCTTTTCGATCTCAATCGTAGGCATAGGCGGCTCCGCTCTGCCTGTGATGTTTTGGTCAATGTTACCGGACACAGTCGAGTATGGGCAGGCGCAGACTGGTCGACGCGCTGAGGCAAAGATATTTGGTTTTGCCACGTTTGCGCAAAAAGCAGCAATTGGTATCAATGCGTTGATCCTAGGCTTGATGCTGGACTTTGTCGGCTTTGTGCCAAACGTTGCTCAGAGCCCGTCCGCACTTCTCGGCATCAAGGCAACGATGACTATTGTACCTGCTATTGGTTCAGCAATCATCATAATGTTGGCTTTAGGCTACAGGTTAAACCAGTTTGAACACGCAAAATTACTTAAGCAGATTAAGGATGAAACTATGCATCCCTAGCCTTTACAACTGCAGGGACTTGCCAGACGTCTTTCAAATTTGGGATCAGGAACAGGGAGGATGGATACGAGTCGCTTGAGCCCAGATTGGTCTGTCATTTGCAAAGAGCGTTCATCAAGAGTTACCCCGCCCCTTAAAGTCCAGCCAATTATTTGGAGAATCCGTTCGCTTGTGAACGGCAGCTTTCGACGCTCGAGCTCCACTAAGCGGACCAACCGCCTTCGGCCAGGTTCTGCCTAAAGGCGGACAGTCAGACATGCGCCAAGGGTGGTCATAGGCTAAGACAGAAGGAAAGCTCTAAAGCGGACATGGAAACGGCCTAGGAATGGGAGCACATCATGGCTTCAGGCCAAGACTTCTAGCCCGTGCTTCTCAACCAAGCTCAATAGCTTCAACGCCATGCCGCTGGGGCGTTTGGCCCCTGTTTCCCACTTCTCGATCGTGGACTCGCTGGTGTTGAGATAGCGGGCAAACACGGGCTGGCTCACCTTATTGGTTTCGCGCAACTTTTGAATGTCGTGCGGCGCATAGGGTGGGGGAACCGTCAGGCACGCACTGTCAAAATTGCGCATGGTCGCTTTGTCGATTACGCCCGTGCGCAGAAGCGCTTGGGCAGAGGTGTAGACAGCTTCAAAAGCGTCACTCTTGTAGGCTTTCTTACTCATGTCACTTGATCCTTGTCAGGTTGTTTAATCTCAATCCAATGGCCATCGTCAATTTGCGCCTCCGCTTGGCTCTCGCTCATGCCAGCATAGATTTTGGCGAGGTCGCGAAAGGCCTTCAACTCACCATCATCAATGTTGTCGCGATCCTTTTTAGCAAAAAGGTAGGAATAAACCCAAAATGCGCCGCCCTTTGCCAAAAGGATTGACCGATACCGATTGCCCGCCAACCGTTTCTTGAACACCCCCCCGCCCAAGTCGTCGGCTTGGCCCA
>JBEIEG010000027.1:0-15280 GCA_040383035.1 Hyphomonadaceae bacterium
GCAGCGGTTGCGATTGGTTTTGCTTTGGCCGTGACCTTGCCACGTGCAGGCAACATTGGCGGCGACGGCTTTATGCTGATCCACGATCAAGCCACCGGCAAGCAACACTTCATCGACTTCCGCTCCGTCGCACCAAAAGCTGCGACCTTGTCCATGTTCATCGATAATGCAGGCAAAGAAAGCCCAATCGCTGGCCGGGGCTATTTGGCCCCATCGGTCCCTGGTACGGTCGCGGGGCTTTATCTGGCCCATCAGAAACACGGCAAGCTGTCCTGGTCAGCCGTTGTAGCCCCTGCCATTGCCCTGGCGCGCGATGGGATCGTCATCACGCCAGACGAAGCTTTCGTGTTCGAATGGGCGCAAGAACGTCTGTCAACCAGCGAAGCGGGCAAGCGCGCCTTTTATAAGCCAGACGGCAGTCTTTATCGCGCTGGTGACGTCCTGAAGCAGCCCGATCTGGCTTGGACGTTAACTCAAATCTCGCAGCGCGGGGCAGACGGCTTCTATAAGGGGCCAGTCGCGCAGAAATTTGCTGCCGATATGGCCCGTCACAATGGCCTGATTACCGAAGCTGACCTTGCGGCCTATCGCCCCGTTGAACGTGAGCCCCTGCGCGGCAGCTATCGCGGGATCGACATTGTGACCGCACCACCAGCCAGTGCTGGCGGGGCCACCATGCTCAACATCCTCAATATGCTTGAGAATTTTGACCTCAAGGCTACAGGTGCCGGGTCTGCCCGTTCGCTCCATTTGATGTCGGAGGCGATGAAGCGGGCGTATATTGATCGCACAGAGGTTCTGGGTGACACCGATTTCGTCAAAGTCCCGGTAAAAGGGTTTATCTCGAAAGCTTATGGCCAAGAGCGGGCCAAGAGCATTGACCCCAACCAAGCCTCTCAAGTCAAGAAGCTGAACGTTGGTGATCCAATGCGGTTTGAAAGCCCATCAACCACACACTACTCGGTGGCGGATGCGCAAGGAAATGTCGTCAGCACCACCTATACCTTAGGGGCCGACTTTGGCTCTGGTGTCATGATTGAAGGCACTGGCATTCTTTTGAACAATCAGATGAATAACTTCGACCATGAAGGGGCGTTTGAGGCACAAAAGAATGGTACAGAGCCGCCCCTGAACGCCATGGCACCGGGCAAACGCATGTTGTCGACTATGATGCCGACGATTGCCTATAAGGATGGCAAGCCATGGCTGGTGGTAGGCACGCCAGGTGGCAGCACCATCATCACCACCGTTACCCAACTCATCGTCAATGTGATCGATTTCAAGTTGAATATTGACGAGGCGACACATCAACCGCGCATTTATCAGGGTTGGACCGACACATTGCGGGTGGAACCAAACTTTAATCCAGACACGGTCGCCTTACTTGAGCGCATGGGCCATAAGGTGACATCGGATGAGACCATGGGCAGTGCTCAATCCATCATGATTGAAAATGGCCTCTTTCTTGGTGCCGCTGATCCCCGTCGTCCGGGTGCTTTGGCGGTTCCAGCGACAGCACCTCGCTGAGGCAATTGTTCGGCAGGTGATGGCTTGAATGACCCAACCTATGCCATAGGTTGGGAGCTCTTGAGCCGACGGATACATTCATGCAAGCCACGCTATCTCCTTTGAAATTCCAAGACCCTTTACGCACCGCGAAAGGGGAAGAACGGGCCTTTGTGGCCTTTGATGGCTTTCAGACGCTTTGGTTCAATACCGGCACCTTGTGCAACATCACATGCGTCAATTGCTATATTGAAAGCTCGCCCACCAACGATCGCTTGGTTTATCTGACGCCCCAAGACGTCGTACCCTTTCTGGACGAATTGGCAGAGTTGCAGCCCGGGTCCATCGAAATTGGCTTTACCGGCGGAGAGCCTTTCCTCAACCCCGATATCCTCGAAATTCTGGCCCTCGCTTTGGAACGCGGGCATCCAGTGCTTCTTTTGACAAATGCCATGCGGCCGATGATGCGACCGCGCGTTCAGGAAGGGATCAAAGGCTTGATTGCCGGTTTTGGCGACCAATTGACGTTTCGCGTCAGCCTCGATCATTGGAGTGGCGGCTTCCATGATCAAGAGCGCGGCGAGGGTGGTTTTGATGAGACCTGTGTGGGTCTAGATTGGCTGGCCGCCCAAGGGGCAAAGCTGGCCATTGCTGGGCGGACCTTGTGGGGCGAAAGCCAAGAAGCCAGTGAGGCTGGCTTTCGGGCTTTGGTTGCTGAGCGAAATTGGCCGATCGACGTCGAAAAACCCTTGTCGCTTGTTCTGTTCCCAGAAATGGATGCACGCGTCGATGTGCCGGAAATCACGCCAGCATGTTGGGGGATATTGGGAGTCGATCCGAAGGGTCTGATGTGCGCGAGCTCCCGCATGATCGTCAAACGTAAAGGCGCTACAGCCCCAGTTGTTTTGCCCTGTACCCTCTTGCCCTATGAACCCGAATTTGAAATGGGCGAAACTTTAGCAGGAAGCCTTGGACCGGTGCGTTTGAACCATCCCCATTGCGCCAAATTCTGCGTGCTGGGCGGTGGCTCGTGTTCTGCCTAATCCAGTGTTTGGCCGAGTAGGCTGCCAAGCTCTTCTAGTAATTGCGCCTCAGAGGTCACCTTGATCGTGCGCATCCCCATGGCTTTAGCGGGTTTTAGATTGATCCCCAAGTCGTCCAAATAGATACAAGTCGAAGGGTCCACCTGAAGCGTTTCGCACATCAACTGATAGATGCGGGGATCGGGCTTGCGGATCCCGATCTTTGAACTTTCAATGACGTGATCAAAGACGGCCATGACCGCGCCAACCGCTTGAGCCTTTTCTTGGGTTCCCGCCATGCCTGCACCATGGCCAACGGGCACATTATTGGTGATGCACCCCAAGCGATAGGTGCCTTTCAACGATTTCAGGGCGGCGATTGCACCCGGGCGCAAGTCGCCTGCCAGCAAGGCCAGGACATCGCGGCCAGCGACTTTGTGCCCCAGTGCGGTGCTTTCTGCCGTGAACGAAGAGTCAAAAGTCGCTGCATCAATCTCGGCCCGCTCAAACAATGCCCAAGCATTGGTATCGGGGTTTATGCTGTTAACTTGGCGAATGAAATTCTCGGGCAATCCGTGTTGCCGCTCATACCGCGCGAAGGCTTCAAACGGCGACGAGGTTAAGACCCCGCCAAAATCCCAAATCACTGCTGCCGTATCGACCATAATGCCCACCTGTTTTGACAAGATAGCTTTGGCGCTTTTGCGCTTACGGTTCAAGCTGGAGGGGACGGTGGTCTGCAGGCGAAGCGCTATTCAGATTTGCGGTCTGTCAAGAAGTGAAAGAGGTTAATCAATCTGCCAGAGAAGCGTCATGATTAAGCGCTTTATTCGCCATTAAAGCGAAGATTCAGATAAGTATTACGCCATTACCATGTATATACATGATTTTTATTGACTTTATAAACTCAAAATGACTTCCTGCTTTGGGTAACCATCTGTTGAATATCTGTCTAATCAAATCCAGTCACGTTTGTAAGGTCGCTACTATGAAACGCATCGCCCTTTGGTCCTTGTCGGCATGCTTGCTGGTCCCCACGCTGGCAACGGCACAACAGCCGCTGGATTTGCAAATGCCGCCTCAAGCCAAGCCCGGTCAATGCTTTGCGCGCGTGCTCGTTCAAGCTAGCTATCGCACTGAAGCCGTACCGGTAGTCATCCGCGATGCGCACGAAAGTGTGCAGGTGAGCGATCCTGTTTTTAAAAGTGAGATTGAAAGCATCCCGATCAGCGATGCGTACAAAGACTATGTCGTAACCCCACCAACCTTCCGGACTGAACAGCAGAAGATCGTTGTTCGTCCTGCCCATGAGCGCTTGCGTGCTTCCCCGGCCGTGATTGGAACAAGTCCCGTAACAGTGGTGATCCGCGAGCCACGACTTGTTTGGCGTCCCGGTAGCAAGGGCTCAGAAGTGCGCCGCATTGATGCGGCCACGGGCGAAGTTTTTTGCTTGGTTGAAGAACCAGCCAAGACCGCTGTGATGCAGCGTGAAGTCCAAATCACGCCAGCGCAGGTCACACGTGTGCACGTTCCTGCGGTTGAGGAAACCATCGAGCGGCGTTTCCTTGTTAAGGCTCCCACCGTCCGCGAGGTCTATGTAAAAGCCGAAAGTAAGGATGTGAAAATCCAGACCTTGGTTCAGCCGGCTCGCGAGATCCGCACCAAAGTGGAGGCCCGCACGGGCACCTTGCAGCGCCAAGTTGAAGTAACGCCAGAGCGCTATGAGTGGGTGCCGGTTGTGTGTGTTGATACGCCAGAGGGGCAGCACTCCATTCAGGCTGTTCAAAGCGCTTTGGCGGCGAGAAAATACTATAGCGGTCCAATCGACGGCCTTATCGGTCCAAAGACCAAACAAGCACTAGCTGCTTTCCAGCGTGCCAATGGCCTTCCGGGGCAAGGTAGTTTGACTGTCGCAACTGCTCGCGCCTTGGGCTTGTGAACAGTTCATCATTTTTGACCACTTGAGACTCTTGAAACCTGAATTACTTGTCGGTTTCTGAGCCCGTACACTTGCGCTAAATATTTCTTCGGGTATCAATTTTCGATCTTGGAGAACCTTTGCTTTGGCTGCATCAACTTCGATTCCCATAACGATACTGATTGTCGATGATAATCAGCACATGCGGGGGATTTTGAAAGAATTGCTGCGCGCTGCAGGCGTGTATGATATCAAGGAAGCCTCAGACCCTTTGGAAGCGTTTGAGTACATGAAGTCGAGTTTGGTAGACTTGCTATTGGTCGACCTTGCTATGCCATTGATGGATGGTGTTGAATTTACCAGAATGGTCCGCACGAACGAAAATAGCCCGAACCACTTCCTTCCAATCATCATGATTACCGGCCATTCAGAGCGGTCTCGAGTAAATGCCGCGCGTGATGCGGGTGTAAATGAATTCTTGGTGAAGCCTGTCACCGCGAAAGGCTTGATGGAGCGCTTGTCGCTGATCGTGAATAGGCCGCGCAACTTTGTGAAGAGTAAGCAATATTTTGGTCCAGATCGCCGCCGCAGGGCGGACCCCAATTTTAGTGGCGAAGAGCGGCGCAAAGACCTGCAAGCAAAGGCCTGAGACCTGCGGTTGGCTGTCTTTCGGCGAGTTGGACCTGTGGTCCAATTTCAAGTCGTGGGATGACTCGCGATTTGGTGTCGACAACCGCTGAAAAAATAGCAGCAGAAAATCCTTGATAATATACTGAATAATATGATTTTTTCGACGGTTTTTTATGTCATGTTTTTTGAGGTGAAAAAAACAATTGCGTCCCAGAAAAATAGCCTTATACGCGCTCCTTCCGGCGGACCTGGAAACAGCATCCAGTCCACTAACGCCCCCTCGGGCCCAGGCCACACGGCAGCGGCTTCCATCCCCGCTTCCGGCGTAAGCTTCCAAGGGCGGACCTGACTTACATCCGGGTAAGGATCGGGCTTCCGATTTTTGCCTAGCATGTCCGACTAACGCCGGCCTGGGTTTAGATCATAGGGGGGTCCGCATGGATCACTTCAATTCTGCGCACGACGCTGTCGTGAAGCTGCGTCCGGATGTGCCATTGGCAGTCAACCGTCCGCATCTTGTTCGGGCGGCTGCACGTTGGTTCCTTGATTCGTTCGAGGGCGATATTCTTTACGCCGTGAAGGCCAACCCTTCACCGTGGGTGCTGGAAGCCTTGTGGCGCGAAGGCGTACGTCATTTCGACGTCGCATCCGTCAATGAGTGCAAGCTGGTGCGGGACATGTTCCCAACGGCGACTTTGGCATTCATGCATCCGGTCAAGAATCGTGCAGCGATTGCGCGTGCCTATCATGAATTTGGCTGTCGCATTTTCGCGCTCGATAGCGTGGAAGAACTGCAGAAGATTATTGATGAGACCGATGGTGCGACCGACCTCACCTTTGTGGTGCGCCTGCGTGTCAGCAATGCCGACGCCAGCTTAAAGCTGGAGGCAAAGTTCGGGGCCATGGGCGAAGAGGCTGTCGCGCTTCTGCGCTCTGCCCGGGCGGCTACCCAAGAAGATCTCGGTGTATCGTTCCATGTTGGCAGCCAATGCATGAACCCCAGCGCTTGGCGTTCGGCCTTGCGCGAAGCTTCGCGATTGATCATCCAAGCTGGCGTCACCATCGACGTGGTCGATGTTGGCGGTGGCTTCCCCTCGATCTATCCGGGCATGACCCCACCTCCGATGCAGCTATTTGTCGACGAGATTCATCGCGTGTTTGACGCCATGCCGGTGACGATGAATTGCAAGCTCTGGGCAGAACCTGGCCGGGCTTTGGTGGCTGAAGCAACCTCGATCGTTGTGAAAGTCGACCTGCGCAAAGGCGACGCGCTTTACATCAATGATGGCTCCTATGGGAACTTGTTTGACGCCACCCACGTCAATTGGGTCTATCCAGTGTCGATGATCCGCCCAGACGGCGGGGCAATATCCAAACTGACTGACTTCCGCTTCTATGGGCCAACGTGCGATTCGATGGATGCCGCTAAAGGGCCTTTCCGTTTGCCGGCCGATATTGGCGAGGGCGATTGGATCGAGATTGGTATGTTGGGTGCTTACGGCGTTGCTATGGCGACCCGCTTTAATGGCTATGGCGAGAGTGTGGATGTCATCGCGGAAGATGCGCCGCATGCATCGATGTTTCCTTTGCTCGACGAAGTCGCGGGGCGCGCCAGCCGTTTCGCAAAAGGCTAATACAATCTGCGCCTTCACTTAGATCAGGCAGGCCTTGAAGTCAGGGCCTGCCTTTTCTCTTTAAGGCCGTTGATTTACTGCGCTCCACCGCTATCAACCCTTTGCCGAAGCTTGTGACTTGGACTATGTCACATCTACCGCAGTCGGTATGAGGATACGCGTCGCATGGTCCAGCTTACACTTCCAGCCAATTCTCGGGTGACCAAGGGCAAGCATTACCCCGCCCCAGCCGATGCCAAGAAAGTTCGGACGTTTAAGATTTACCGCTATGACCCTGAGACGGGCCAAAACCCGCGCTGGGATACGTATGACGTAGCTGTCGATCAATGCGGCCCGATGGTGTTGGATGCCCTGATCCATATCAAGAGCACGATGGATGCGACCTTGACCTTCCGCCGCTCGTGCCGCGAAGGCGTCTGCGGATCGTGCGCCATGAACATTGGTGGGCGCAACACCTTGGCTTGTACCAAGGGCCATGATGAAATTCCCGGCGATACCTTGTCGGTCAGCCCGCTGCCGCACATGCCAGTGATCAAGGACTTAGTGCCTGACCTCACGAATTTTTACGCGCAATATGCTTCTATTGAACCTTATATGCAGACGACGACGCCTGCACCGGAGAAGGAATGGAAGCAAAGCCCTGAAGACCGCGAAAAAATGGACGGTCTGTATGAGTGCATCCTATGCGCTTGCTGCTCGACCTCGTGCCCGTCCTATTGGTGGAATGGCGACCGCTATTTGGGCCCCGCGGTTCTTTTGCAAGCTTATCGTTGGCTGATTGACAGCCGCGATGAAGAAAAAGGCAAGCGCCTCGACAATCTGGAAGACCCGTTCCGGCTCTATCGTTGCCACACCATCATGAATTGTGCCCAAGTCTGCCCTAAGGGCCTCAATCCTGCCAAAGCGATTGGCGAGATTAAGACCATGATGGTTGAGCGCGCGCTTTAACCTTAATTGTGACAACGCCCTGTCGAGCGTTAGGCCACGGAATCTTAGAGCCGGATCACGCTTTGGATTTTATGGGCCAAATGCGCATATTGGGGGTAGTCCTCGCATAGGATCTGCAGGAAGACCTCCCAAGGCGGAATGTTGCTCATATAGACAGGCCCTTCGAGGCCAGCATAAGCGCCCCCGCCCACTTCAGTGGAGAGGCCGCCACCTGGCCCTGTGTACAGTCCACCGCCTGGCCCCGTGTAAAGACCACCGCCAGGCTCTCGGCTGAGGCCACCGCCACGACCGTTGGAAAGCCCACCACCTGGTCCTTTGTAGAGGCCACCGCCCGGACCATCATAAAGCCCGCCGCCCGGTTCTTTGGATCGACCGCCCCCCGGACCTGTATAGAACCCGCCACCCGGGGCTGCGCTGCGTCCGCCGCCTGCTCCAACCGATTGATTGCGTGGCCACATGTACTTTACTCCAATCGATATTCTTCGCCACTCTAGCGTTGAATGTTTAACTTTGACTAACGTTGAGAGAAAAAACGAAAGGCCAGAGGAGTTTTTGCCTTTGCTACTCTTCAATTTCAGTTGAAGCTGACTTTTGGAACCGCACCCACCGTGTTGCGTTCATTGCGGTCGAGCTCAAAATAGCTGCGCTCAGGAAAGTTGAACATACCTGCGACAATATTGCTGGGGAACGACTGGATCGACGTATTATAGGTGGCAACCGCTGCGTTATAGGCGCGGCGCGAGGCACCCAGCTTGTCTTCAATATCCGCCAGCTCACCTTGCAGAGTTTGAAAATTGGCGCTGGCCTTCAAGTCTGGATAATTCTCGGCGACTGCCATCAAGTTACCTAAAGCACCTGACAAAACTTTCTCCGCCTTTTCCAATTGGTCTGGCGAATTGGCATCCAAAGCACCAGCCCGTGCGGCGATCACGGCGGTCAGTGTGCCGGATTCATGAGTGGCATAGCCTTTGACGGTTTCAACCAAGTTCGGCACCAAGTCATGGCGCTGGCGAAGTGCTGCATCAATATCGGCCCAGCCTTGATTACAATTCTGGCGCGCGGCCACGAGATTATTATACATGCCGGCGACCAAGAAGATCAAAACAACCGGGATACCGACAAAGATAAACAATTCCATTGCTATTTCTCCCAACAAAGGCCTCGTGCCTTAGGCTCCATGCCAGAGGAAGACCTATAAATCGTTAAATCTCCTCGAGTCTGATTGATTTGACCCGCAATTTTGGTTGCTTTCTGTTTACTTGGTAGCGTTAAGTTCCCCATCTATGAGACATCAAGCCCTGTTTGACCACGTGATGACGAGCGGCCTGCGCGATTGGTTGGATAGCCAAGCCACCGCGCGGGAAAAGGCCAAGCGCCAAAACTTGCAGATTCTGATGATCGGGATGGGCATTGCAGCAGCGGCGGCCATCGCTGTTATGTCATTCATGCCAGACCAAGCAGAGTACGGCTTTGTCGTGGGAGCCTTAATTGGTGGGATTACGTGGTGGGTTGCGAACCTGCCTGTTCAGGCCATATCGCAGCAGATCAAAGTGCGGGCGAATGAAGAATTGGGGGCAGCTCTCGGCCTGCGCTATCACCTAAACGGAACCCCCGGCAGCGACTTTGAACTGGCAACCCGCATGGGTCTTTTGCCGTCTGATCCTGATCAAGCCGATTACAGCGATTTCTGGGAGGGCACGTTTGGTGCCGCAGAAGGCACGCTGCACGAGGCCCATCTGCAGGAGTATCAACAGCAGGGAAAGCATCGCCGCCTCGTCACCGTGTTTCGAGGCGTGGTGATGGGTTACCAATTTGCGCGGCCGTTTTCCTCCACCACTTTGGTGCGCCAAGATATGGGCCTATTGAATGGTCTGTTTAATTTCGGCTCGCGCCTAACAGGCCTCAAGCTTGAGCCAGTCAAGATGGTGCATCCAGACTTTGAGCGACGCTTTGAAGTGGTCTCCACTGATCAAGTCGAAGCCCGCTATCTCCTCCACCCCGCTTTTTGCGAGCGTCTCATGGAGATGGAAGCTGCTTTCAATGGCCAAAACATGCGCCTCGCTTTTGCGCAGGGCAGGGTTGTCGTGGTGATTGAGACCAAAGATATGTTTGAAAGCGGCGGCATAGAAGCCGACGGCGACGACGCCCGTTTTGCCACCACCATCGATCAACTCGGCAGCCTCATTGACCTCACCCAAGCACTGAATGAACGGGCGCGGTGAGGGGGGGCGACACCCGTGGGTCAGTCAGGCTTCCCGCCATGTCGGGTCCATCCATTCTAGATACGCTCATAAAGATATATCCTTGCCTTGAAACCTGCGGCTAAGCGGGGTTAGAGTGGCTTATGACCTTGCCGAGCGATTATCTGACCTATCCTAAGCGTGGCTATGGCCAAGATATCGACCGCTATGCGTGGCGGCAGGCAGACCAGCGGACTCCGCTTTCCTGGCCGGGTGACAAGACCGTTGCGACCTTGATTGTGATCCCGCTGGAATTCTTCATGCTGAACCCTTCGGGCAAGCCGTTTAAGCACCCAGGCGCGATGGTGACGCCCTATCCAGACCTGCGCCACTATACCAGTCGCGACTATGGCAATCGGGTCGGTGTATTCCGCTTGTTGAAGGCGCTGAAGGTGGCAGGCCTAAAAGCCACTTTTGCTGTGAACGCCGTTTTGCTGGACAAGAAAAGGCCCTTGATTGAGGCAATTTTGGCCGACAGGCATGAGATTGCCGCCCATGGCTGGGATACAGATTCGATCCATTGGGGTGGCATCGACCCCGAAGTCGAGGCCGCCTACGTGGCCCGTACACGCGACGCCTTTACTGTTGCCGGGCTCGATCCGCGCACGTGGTTGTCGCCCGCCCGCCAGCAAAGCGAGCAGACCCCAGATTTGATCAAAGCGGCAGGCTTTGACATCTGTCTCGACTGGGAAAGCGACAGTGTGCCGTGGCCAATGGCGACCGCTTCGGGGCCTCTCACCTTTGTACCACTGGCCAATGAATTGGATGACCGCAAGCTTCTGATCGACCAGCGCCAAAGCGAAACGGAATGGCGTAACCAGATCCTCGCCGCCCGTGATTTATTGGTGGAGGAGGGGCCGCGCTATGGTGGCCAAGTGTTGTCCTTCACCTTGACGCCCTATGTCACGGGCCTGCCATTCCGCCTCTGGGCCGTGCGAGAGGTATTTGCCGCGCTCAGCGCTGATGCTCAAGTCTGGAGCGCGACTGCGCAGGAGATTGCCGATGCCGCAAGCTGAGGCTTTCACCTGGGAGACCCTGCGGGCTCTGGCCTTGTCGCTCAATCTGCCCAATGTCGAAGATGCGGTTTCGTGGGGACAGCCCAATTTAAAGGCGCATGGCAAGATGTGGGTGTGGTGGAGCCCGCAGGAAAATGTGCCCGTGTTCAAAACGACCTTTGAAGAGCGGGAATTCCTGATCGAGGTCGATCCCGACACCTTTTACATTACGCCTCATTATCGAAGCTGGCCTCTCATCCTTGCCCGCCCAGACAAAGTCGATCCCGACTGGGTGGTGGCAAACCTCAAGCGTGTCTGGCGTGAGCAAGCGAAAAAGACGTTCCTGAAAAAATGGGATGCAGAGCAGGCGGGAAGCGCCCAATCATGAACCGCCGCGACGTCCTTATGACCGCCTTAGCCGCTGGAGCCAGCTTAGCCATGACCGATGCCACTGCCCAAACCTCGCCCACGCGCTACTCGGCCTTGGCATTACAAACGCGGTGTGATGCCGTTAATCAGGACACCACCAAGGAAGCTGCCCGCGCCCGCATGAATGCGACTATGGCACGCGTTTCCAGCCAGATTGGCGCGGCTAAAGGCTTTCTCAAAGGCTTCAATGGTTATGATCTCAAACTGGTGGTGTTGCCCGAATATTGGCTGACCAGCTTCCCCTTGGGTGAAACGCGTGAGCAATGGCAGGCCAAGGCCGCCATCGATATGGAGGGGGCAGAAGCCGATGCGATTGCCGCGATCGCGCAAAAACACGTCCTCTATCTGTGCTCCAATCACTACGAGAACGACCCCCATTTCCCCGATCTCTATTTCCAAGCCAATGTGGTCTATGGCCCCACAGGCAAGGTCGTCTTGCGCTATCGCCGCATGATTTCGCTCTACACGCCGAGCCCTTATGACGTCTGGGACAAATATCTCGATGCCTATGGGCTCGATGCCGTCTTCCCGGTAGCCGCGACAGAGATTGGCACCTTGGGCACGATTGCGTCAGAAGAAATCCTCTATCCAGAGATCGCGCGTATGGCCGTGTTTAAGGGCGCGGAAATCTTGCTGCACCCCACAAGTGAAGTGGGCAGCCCTAATTTGACCCCCAAGCATATTTCCAAAATGGCCCGTGCGGTTGAAAACATCGCTTATGTCGTCAGCGCCAATTCGGCCGGCATTTACGGCACTCCGGTGGCGGCTAATTCAACCGACGGCATGTCCATCGTGCTCGATTGGTATGGACGGACATTGGCTGAAGCTGGCACGGGCGAGACCTTTAACGCCAATGCGGTCCTTGATATTGCCGCCCTGCGCGAGACACGGAAGAAAACTGGCATGACTAACACGCTGTCGCGCTTGCCAATGGATGCGTTTGAACGAACCTATGCCGATACCCGTTTTGCACCGGCCAATAAGACACCAGATGGCAAAATGATTGAACGTGCAGAGGTTTTGGCCCGCCAACGCGCGGTGATAGAAGACATGGCTGTCCGCGGCATCCTGCGTTAAGTCCAGCTGCCGCTCGCAACAGGTTAAAACAATCTATTTGACTCTGGACCTCATTGTCCTATTTGCTCTTACCTAAGGGTAATAACGTGGGAGTAACGAGTTATGAGTCAAGTCTATCCTGAGAGAGGTCTGCACGAAATCATTGATCGCGCTCAACTAATTCTCACAAGCTGGCAGGCCTTTGTTGAAGAGCACCCAGAAACGCAGCTCCACCCTGACTTGTTGTCCATTTCAGATCAAGTCACCGATTTAATGGCGGCCTTTTATCTTGAGGCGTCCGAAATCGCCATAAATCACTCACCAGTGTCTGGCCTTGCCACCGACATGAAAATGGTCAAAAAGAACCGTATGATCTGAGGACGGCAAGCCTGAGGAGAAAATCGGGTTTTGATTAAGTCATTCGTATCAATGCGGGCGTAGTTCAGAGGTAGAACGTCAGCTTCCCAAGCTGAATGTCGTGGGTTCGATTCCCATCGCCCGCTCCAATTACTACAATAAAAACAGAATATTGCAAGAGACCAAAAATGCCGATCACGATTTCGTGATAATTGGGGTGGGATTGGGGCACAGATTTCTGTAACAGAAGCCAGACTTGGTTCTCGCTTTGGCGACGTTTCGCTTGGTTGCGTCCTGTTTCGAAAAGGGCTGACAACGGCTCAGAATCGTCACCGACCGATCCCCGCACCTAAGACCTGCCCGAGAGCAAGCTCAGCGCCGGGGATATCGCGAACTGCGATGACATTCACCCCTCGATCAATAACGGCATAGCGGCCAAGAGCGGTATCGATATGGCCGAGGACCGTGCCTTCCGAGGCATTGGGTTGAACGCCGATAGTGCCCCGCTCGAGCCCCAATTGTTCGCGGGCGGCGGCTTTGAGGTCCCTGTCGCGTAGGGCATACCAGCTTTCAGCCTTGAACCCGACGCCACGGCCCTGTGCGGTGCCATGACCAGCCTTGATCAGATGCTCTGCCCGAGCCCGAAGTTCGGTTTCCATGGCCTCTGAGACAGGCTCTGGTGCGTCTCTGCCGTTTGCCCGACGCGCAAGAATGACATCATGCGGGGTAAGGCGGTCGGTGGTTGGATCAAAGCGCTGTTGAGTGTCCACGCTTTGTTGGGTGCTGATCTCTGGGTGAACCGTCCGAGATGGTTTGCTCTCGAGAGTTGGCTTCAGCTCGGGCTCAGCTTTAACGCCCCGCTGGCCAAAGGCTGCCTTGCGCTCCCGGTCCCAGTAGGAGCGGATCTCGTCTTTGCTACGCTGGAGGGTATCAAGCCGCTGTTTCATGTCTGCCGCAAAGGCGACACCGGCTCTTGAGCGTGTAACCAGCCCCATGCGCTCAAGATGATTGACCCGACCGCGAGCAACGGCTCCAAACGTATCGGTGCGGGTAAGTTCCTCAGAAGCGAGAACCCCACCATTGGCTTCAGCCAGTTTGGTGAGCTTCCGATCAATATCGGTCCAATTGTTTGCCCGTGTACGCCCAAAGAGCTGTTGCTCGGCCTCTGTGCGTGTCTTATCGCCAAGGAGGCTCTGAGCATGGTTTTCTGCCCGCTGGCGGATGCCTTGGCTAATCATGTCGCGGGGAATGACCAAGGTCGAGCCATTGGCTCTGATCCCCCGTATCAGGACATGGGCATGGGGCTGATCGGTATCGTGATGATTGACGGCGACCCAGGTGAGGGCAGGCTCTTTAAGGTCCCGACTAACCTCGCCCATCACATCGCGGATATAGCCTTGAAGATCTTCCATCTTGTCAGCTTGCTCTGGACTGATGATAAGCCTGAAGTGATGCCGATCATCTCCCCATGCCCTTGTGGCTTGCTTGACGGCTTCTGGGGCAAGCTCGCCAGCGGGTCCGAAGAAGTGCGCTTCTGATCCATCGAAGCCCACACCTTCGCGGGCCAGATACTTCACATGTTGGACAATAGCCTTACCGGGATTGGCAACAGCGCGGGGTCCTTTGTGGCGGGCCACAAATGCCTTCACCACAACGCGCTGGGAAGCCCGCACGCTGATAGATCCAACACCACCATTCTTCGCCGCTGAGCCGCCACCAGCCGTCCCACCAGCCGACCCACCACTGCCACGACCAAACAGCTTTGCATGGACAAGCTTGCGGGCAAGGGAGGACCGCACAGAGCCGCCATCGCCTTTGAGGCGGGTAGGCAAGCGAGCCTGCGCCTCGGCCCCATGGCTTGCGAGGCGCAGGCTTAAGCGCTCCTGAAGCGTGAAGTCCGGCTCTGATCTGCTACCGCGATCACCCTGATCCTGACTGCCATAAGCCATGGTCGGAACTCCCAGATAGCGGCCTACGAAGACCCAGAAACCAGCCATAGGCGCAGTAATTCATGGCAATTCATGAGGAGCAACCAGATTCACCTATTTTGCGAATAATATCAGTAGGATAATGCAATAAATTCTTACCTTTATCTTGCCTCTCCCTATCTCATATCTCCTGTGTTCCCCTTCTGACCTCACTTAGAAACAGATCACCACAAAACGAAACACATTGGAGGAATGATAGCCTTATGAAGGCATGTCATCGGCCTAAGCTTCTCAAAAACAGCAACCGAAGCCGAGCCTAGACCCGAGCACGCGAAAAAGGGCGGAGCTGTGAGGCTCCGCCCTTGGGCTGATTTGCTTGAATGAAGTAGCTACGCGGCTGTTTCCATAGGAAGGTCTGCTTCGGTGCCAGAGCCTTCGGCTTTGGCTTTGCCGCTGGCGAGGACCTCAAGTTCGCTGAAGGGGCCTAGGACAAACTCGATGACGTAGCGGGTGCGGCCTTGATCGTCGTCGTAAGAGCTGGGGCGGATGCGACCGAGGAGGCGAACCCGGGTGCCCTTTTGGACCATCGTCTCGATGCGGGCGATGATGGCGGGGGC
>JBEIEG010000028.1:0-15242 GCA_040383035.1 Hyphomonadaceae bacterium
GGATTTCACAGTGAGGCGGTCATTGATTTTCCATTCACCCGTCAACGACCAGCCTGAGGTCTCAACCGAGTTGGCGCTGCCAATACCGGCGTCGGTGTCATAAACGTTTGGCAAGATCGCTGCACCCGTCGTCAGACCAGCCCCTGCTGCTTCGCGGTGACCATGTTTGGCGTTTGAATCGTCAATGACCTTATCATAAGCGAAGCGGAAATAGAGGCTTTCGCTGGGTTCCCACTCTGCACTGACGCGTCCTGCGGTGACATCCTTATTATAGTGCTCCGCACCGGTTGTGACGTTCTTTCCATAACCGTCGCGTTGATAGCGCGCCAAGGCACCACCTACCCGGAACGTGTCAGATAAGGGTGTTGAGCCGCTGACGATGGCATCAATCTGGCCATAGCTACCCAAATTCAAGCGGGCATTCAAAGCTGGTTCTGAGGCAAGCTTGCGCGTCACATATTTTATCGCGCCACCAATGGTATTGCGGCCGTAAAGCGTGCCCTGAGGACCGCGCAAAACTTCGATCCGGCTAATGTCGAAAATGTCCAACACGGCACCTTGTGGGCGAGCGATGTAAACATCGTCGACATAGAGGCCAACGCCGGGTTCAAAGCCCCATAACGGGTCTTGCTGACCAACACCACGGATAAAAGCGATGAGGGTTGAGTTGGAACCTCGCGCAACTTGCACTGTCGCGTTCGGGGCTGATTGCTGCAGCACTGTGATGTCAGGTGCGCCCGTTGCTTCTAGAGCTGCGGCACTGAGGGAGGTCACAGAAATGGGGACATCTTGCAAAGCTTCATCGCGCCGACGGGCGGTGACGATAACAACGTCCGTCGCTTCTTCGCTCGGGGTAGCCGTGGTTGTTTGAGCAAGCGCTGGGCTGATAAAGCCCACGCTGGTTAGCGCGCTGGCGCCTAACAATAGGCTCGAAAAGGTCTTGATGGCTGTTTGCTTCATGGTCAGTTCCTCCGGGGTTTTTATTGGGTAGAAAGGTGCTCGCAAAGCGTCGGGGCCGGGGGGCCCCGCTTGGCTAGGTTACTCAGGTGGGCATTGAACGCTTCGGGGGCCTCAAGGTGAGGCGCATGGCCAACATCATCGAGCACAATGGCCCAACACTGCGGCATCAGACGGGCGATCTCATGACCGACCGTTTGAGGGTATAGCACGCTGCGCCCACCATGAATGGCAAGCGCCGGGACTTGAATTTGCGCAAGCTGCGCGCGGGCATCAAATTGCACAAGCGAGAGCCAAGCCTGCGAAGCATTTACTGGGTCAGCTAGCGCCGCAAGAGCTGCCATTGCTGTCCTAATCTCGGCCTTTGGTTCTGCAAGGATGCGATCAAGAAACAAGTCACAATAGCCTGTCCAATCGTTACGCATAGCTTGAACGGCAAGCTCAATGGTCTCACGTGTCATGCTAGAAGATAGCGCATAATCCCAGCCATCTTCTGGCGCAACGCGGGGCGACATGTCGATACTGACAAGCGCCTTCAACCTTGCTGAGCTGGTCGCCGCCAGCTGCCAAGCAACACTGGCCCCCATCGACCAACCAACTAAAGTCACCTCCGACAAATCCAAGTCGGTGATCAGGTTGCGCACTAAGTTCGCCATCGTGGCGATGGTGGGATGGGCTTGCGCTATTGAACTATCGCCAAATCCAGGGAGGTCCGGGGCGATGATTTCAAAGCCTTGGTCAATCAAAGCCAATTGTGGGGCGAAAGATAAACCGCCCATTGCCCAACCATGAATGCAAACCAGAGGGCGGCCCGCGCCAGCGCGATGAACCATTATAGCTTCACCGCCCAAAGTCATGGCATCATGACGCCCGTTGCGGGCTTCCCATGCTTGGGCGAAGGCGGTTTGCATCTCCAATGGCTCGTGCCTCCCCTCAGTTGGTGTTAGATCGCCTAGTCTGCCCGGATCAAATCGGGACTTGTTCTTTCGCTAACTCGTGGCATAAGTTGAAATATGAATCAACATTCAATTTTGAAATCAACATCCGTCAAGCCGGCACCAAAGACACCAAAGACCCGCAAGGGATTGGCGACACAGGCAAAACTGCTTGAAGCTGCCGAGGCCGAGTTTGGGGAACGGGGCTATCATGATGGCTCTATTGTCGAAATTACCCGCCGTGCAGGTGTCGGGCTGGGCACATTCTATGTCTATTTCGAATCAAAGGAGGCGGTGTTTCGCGCCCTTGTGACCCACATGGGACACGAAACGCGTGCCTATATTGCCCGACAAGTTGAACAAGCTTCAGATCGATTGAGCGCAGAACGCATCGGGATGCGCGCGTTCTTTGAATTCGCCCGTGCACATCGCAATCTCTACAGGATCGTTATGGAGTCCCAATTCGTTGCCGAGGACAGTTATCGCGCCTATTATGATACGTTTGCCGAAGGCTATCGCCGCAACCTGCAAACCGCGGTTGATCGGGGCGAGATTCGACCTGGCGATGCCGACATTCGGGCTTGGTCATTGATTGGGTCGTCGGTATTCTTGGGCATGCGTTACGCCATCTGGGATGATCAGTCGGATTTAGAGCCTGTGGTTGATGCAGCTCTTGATATGATTGAGCGCGGTCTTTCGCTGGGAACCAAGTCATGAAACATATGACCAACCTTTTAGCGCGTCGGGCAGAATTAACACCAAACCGCCCCGCGATGACGGATTTGGTCAGCGGTCAAACTTGGACCTATCACGCATTCCATGACCGTGTGCTGCGCCTTGCCAGTGTGTTCCGCGCCCATAGGGCGCAAGACGGTGCAAGGGTCGCGGTGCTTTGCCGCAATCGCATTAGCTTTTTTGAAGTCCTGTTTGCCGCTGCAAATACCGGCGCAATTGTCACCCCCTTGAACTGGCGCGCGCCACTGCCAGAACTGGCCCCATTGGTCAGTCAAGCCGGGCCCGTTCTGATCCTCTGCGGCCAAGAAGATTTGCAGGTCGCAACAGAGCTGGCGTTGGCCTCAAATGCAAAGCTGATCAATTTCGATAATCCGACTGATGAAGGCTATGAAGCCCAATTGGCGCTATCGCCAGTAGCTGAAGCTCGTCGCCATTGGGCGTTTGAAGACATCTGGTACCTTCTCTACACCTCTGGCACGACAGGTCAGCCCAAAGCGGTGATCCAGACTTATGGCATGGCGCATGTAAACGCCGTGAATGTAGGTCAGGCGATTGATCTGAGTAGCCAAGATGTCACCTTGAATTTCCTGCCCTTGTTTCACACGGCCGGGATCAATCTGCATACTTTACCCACCTTGTTCGCAGGCGGACACGTTTTGATCTTGCCCGGATTTGAGGCCGATCGGGTGATGGAGCTTTTGGCCAAAGGCACCATCTCAACCTTCTTTGGCGTTCCCGCTGTTTATCAGGCTCTCAGTCTCCACCCAGAATTTGGAAATATTGCGCTCGACAAGGTTCGACATTGGGGCTGCGGCGGCGCGCCACTGGCAGATACCTTGGTTCACGCCTTTGCGCGTCGGGGTGCCAGGGTCGCCAATGGCATGGGGATGACAGAGACTGGGCCGACTGTCTTTTTGGCAGACCCTGAAACAGCGACGCAAAAGATTGGCTCTGTTGGCAAACCGCAGATCCTGTGTGAGGCCCGCATTGTTGGTAACAATGATATTGACGTTCCGACGGGTGATACTGGCGAGCTGTGGCTAAGCGGTCCTGGTATCACGCCCGGCTATTGGGGTAATCCGCAAGCGACTGCAGCAAGCATCACGCCTGATGGTTGGCTAAAGACTGGCGACCTCGCCCGCAAGGATGCCGACGGCTGCTTCTACATTGTTGGCCGCCTCAAAGAGATGTTCATTTCGGGTGCGGAAAATGTCTACCCGGCTGAAGTCGAAAATGTGCTCGCCCTGCACCCCGCCGTGCTAGAAGCCGCAGTCATCGGTGTTGAGGATGCGCGCTGGGGCGAAGTGGGTCACGCATTCATTCTTGTTCGTCCCAATCATAGCGCGCCAGATCCTTCGGCCTTACAGAATTGGTGTCGCGACCATTTGGCCCCCTACAAAGTGCCCAAACATGTCACAGTGTTGGACGAGTTTCCCCGCACGCCAGCAGGCAAAATCCAAAAGCACTTGATTCCACGACCATGATCCTAACACCCACACAAGACGATCTCGACTTGTTCGCAAAGCTATCCGGTGATGCCAATCCTATTCACGTCGATCCAGACTTTGCTGCACGCAGCGGATTTGGGCGCACTGTTGCGCATGGGGCGATGTTAACAGCTTGGCTGGTGCGCGCTGCAGGTCTCTCTGCTGCACCACAGACAACGTCCGCCATGTTTCCAGCCCCGGCCTTTGCAGGTGAGGCCTTGGAGGTCGCCCGTGAAGGTGACGCGTGGCAACTTGCGCGCCAACATGATGGCGCCGTCGTTTGTCGACTGCTGATTAACGCTGCACTAGCTCAGGAAAACGATGCTGCGATGTCTGGCGCAGCAGATTTACCGCTGGCAATTGGCATGACAGCCGCTAGCGAAACCTTACATGAGGTCGGGCAGCTGACCGCCCTGAAAGCCTTACTAGCTCTCGCTGACAAAACAGACTTAACTAGAGAAGTCGCTGAAGTCTTCGCGGGGCAAGCCTTTATGCTGGGTCTAATCTCCACCCTACTTGGCATGGAATTGCCGGGGCAGGGCACTAATTATCTGAAACAGGAGACCCAGTGGCTGGGCACCGTCATGCCGGGCCAACGCGTGCAGACGCGGGTAGTCATCACCCGATTGCGGCCCGAAAAGGCTTTAGTAGATCTAAGCACGCAAGTTCAAAGTGAAAGCGGAGAGGTGTTAGCCAATGGGCGCGCCCTTGTTTCAGCCCGAGATGTCAGCGGTGCTTTTTGAAGGCTCAGTGACTTCTTTGAACGACCCTTCTTGATAGCGCCAAATCGTACGCGCTATCGTCCGATTGTCCGCTGCAAAATTCACCACACCAAATCCTGAACCAAAGCCACGTTCCCGCGAGGATGCCAGAGACGGCACTGTCATGACCCTAACGCCAGCGAGCACAGGTGCCGGAAAATCAAATGCGGCATGTACATGGCCACACAAAAGCAAGTCAGGCTGATTTAGGTTAAGGTGCCTCACAAATCGAATGAGACCTAAAGGTTTACTTGTCACAGACGCGCCCGTTGGGGTTTGCGGCGGGTGGTGTAAAGCAAGGACTTTATGTCGAGCACGCGAGCGGCCCAATCTGTCCAAGGCCTCTATGACCCCTGGCTGACCATAGTCACCCTGTGACCAATCCAAACGCCATTGCAATCCCCGTGCGCTATTGGCAGCTTCAATATGAAATGAGCCATCGCTGGACTGCCATGTCGTTTGCAGTCCTAATCGATTGTACCGGTCAAACGGATTGGCTAGGCGCTGAGGGAGATTAAACATTGGCGTATCGTGATTGCCTGGACAACCAACAATCGGCGCTTTGACTACCTTTAACCAAGCCTCAGCTTGGGCAAATTCTTCACGCTTGCCCTCTTGGGTCAAGTCGCCTGTCAACAAGACGCAATCAGGCTTAATCTTCTCGAAAGCGCTTATAGCGGCCTCCAGCTTGGCTGAATCCGCGTCGCCAAAATGCACATCGCTGATGTGAACAAGAATGGTCATTTAGCGCTCTAAATTTCTGGAGCCACCACCTCTATCATTTTTGCGGATGCTTTGTAGAGAGCACCAAGGCAGCCCGCGGTCGAGCCCGCAAAACAAGGTGATTGCCGAACTCACATTTCTCACCATCAACAAGTCCAAAGATCTCGTCGTCGCCACCACTGATGCTCAGGCGCTCTGAAATCTGGATCTTTGTAAAGGACAGACTGCGCCAGCGTCGGAACAAGACAGCCATGGCCAGCCACAACACCCTCCCGAAACTGCTGAACCTCGCTTGTGCAGTTTCAAGTCGCGTCTCGGGAAAGTCGCGCTCTGCTGTGCCAAGGCCGAACGCGTCATCTACATGACTAGGAGCAGCGATCACGACGTCACAGGCTTGAGTATTGGCGCTCAGTCGCAGCCTGCCAGCAAACAAGTCGTGCCGTAATATCTTAAAAGCACTCAGGCCTGCCCAAAAGCCCTGATTGCGAAACGTCTCGCGCATGGTATGAAACGCCATCCAAGGACCAAAGCCAGCAGCCACCAAGAACAAATGCTCGTTGGCCAAACCGCCAGACAGCCAAATTGGCTTGGCTTGACCCAAATCTCGCAAGGTCCGTTCGAGGTCGGCATGGCCATGAACCCGGTGGCAGAGTCGATTTAAGGTACCGCCCGGCAAAGGCAGAATAGGCACATCCAAGCCACGCAAAGCCAAAGCAACTGTGCGGGCCGAACCATCTCCGCCAAGGATGCCAAGCGTCTGAACGCCTTGGCGAACTAGATCCAATGCACGATCGTGAAGCTCATGCCCCGTGCTTAGGATTAGCGACACGTCTCGTGGAAGTCCTGCGCGACGCATCGCTGCCTTCAGGCGCGCCAATCCAAACAGGCGGAAGCTGCCAGCAGATCGATTGACCAAAATCGCGAATGGAACACTGGTGCGGCCTGCGCAGGACCCAATTGTATCAAAAGCCGTGTTCACGCACACGGGCTGCGCTGGCTTATCAGATGCGCGGAACTGATCAATTGTGGGTTGATACACGAAAACTTCCAATCGGCGTCAAGGGCGGGACGAGAAAGACGCAAGTGGCCCTTGCGCGCTGGCTGGGGGGACGAGCTGTGCGCAAGGGCCGGGTAGGTGAATGGGAAGATCCGTTCTGGTCTACATTCACCCTAGGCAAGCGGTTGGGGCGGGTGCGCTTACCTTTTCTCGTGGCGCCTAATGGCTGAGGACCATGGCTCGTTCAGGGCGCGGCGACATAACGCCCGCCGCAACCAATTGATCTTTGACCAAAAGCTTTTGTCGCTTCAGCCTTGTAATCAACTCTGGCTCGGGAAAGGGGCGCTTGGCCAAGGTCGCCAACTCGATCTCAAGCCTTGAGTGCTGGCTTTTCAGGGCTTCGATACGTCCAAGTTTCATGTCATGCTCCTCTATGCTTATGCATGGCGGAGCCCAAGGGACGCGAATGGAGGGAATAAAAAGAGACCCTAACACCGCGCCTTACTAAGGACTCCGGTGTGGCCGACATCGCAACCTGAATATAGGTTGCCAGAGGGGCCCGGTCCACACAATTGCAACATGGGGTCAACCCCCGACGTGTGCAACCGACAAAGTCGTGACCTCACTGGCTTGTGAGAGTTTGTTGATGAGACGTGTGCTGGACACGGGATTCTAGAGCGTCAAGCGAACGGCGCTGGGCTTTTAGGGCGTCTTTCAATGTGGCGTTCGCCATTGCTTGCAGGTTGTTGAATCGCCGCGTCGTAGTAATCTCATCGAAGTTTCTTAAGAGCCGCTGCCAACGACGCCGCACAGGGGCACCAGAAGCAAGATAAGACATCGGGGACTGTTCGTTGAGTAATTGCTGGCGCAATTGCGCGGCATGATCCTTACTGTTTTCGATGGCTGTCAGGGCAGGTTCAAGACGCGCCTTGAACACCAAAGACGTCCCATGACATTGTGGGCTGTCGATGGGTTCAAATCCCGCAAGAGACAAGGCCGCCTTTAAAGTGGATGGGGAAAAATTCCAGACATGCGCATAATGGAAAAGGTTGCCACGTTGCTTCTGGACACCCTCGATATTTGGCACCTCAATGAACAACAGCCCACCCGGGGCCAACCACTGCTTGAAGCAGGTCAACGCATCCAACGGATCAGCCAAATGTTCGAACACATGATTCAAGGTGATCAGGTCAAAGATTCCAGTTCCAAAGGCGCCGGGTTCCAATTTCTGATTGGTGACCTCAATTTCATAAGTCATCGTTCCGAACTGCCGATAGCCGTCATTGGGTTCAACCCCACTCGCTTTGAAGCCAAGCTTACCCATCAAGTAGACAAACTCACCTGATGAAGCTCCGACGTCGAGGACCCGACTACCGGGCTGGATTAGGCCTTTGAGACGTACGGCCCTGAGGGCGGCGCTACGCTGCGCACGTAGCGAATGCTTAGCCTTTGGCTTTAAAATGCCTTTATAATTCTTCCGATAGTCTGAGGCATAAAATGCATCTAATTCAGATTTTGTCGGCAGTGGATCGTGACTGACAAGGCCACACCCGTCACAAAGAACTGTCGTGAGTGGTCTCAACCCTCGACCCACAGTGCCTACCACTGTCCGTTCGGTCTCGCCGCATAACATGCAAGGATTGGCTTTGATTTTATCTCCCAGCTTCATGGCTTTCTCCGAACAAGGTCAAATGCGGACCATAAAGATCAGGAATAAGCAGACGCCTGATCGACTTTGTCAGGAAACTGTCAGCAACTTTCAGCTAGACGAAGTGCGCGGAGGGTGAATGCGCGTTCTAATTATTGAAGATGAACCAGCGATTGGTTCTATACTTGTGCGTGCATTGGACCGAGCTGGCTTTCTGCCGACACTTGTTGCAGATGGAGAAGCAGGTTGGGCCAAAGGAGATGCGGAACCCTTCCATCTCGCAATTCTGGACATGAATCTGCCCAAGCTTGATGGCCTATCAATTCTAAAGCGGTGGAGAGCCGATGGGGTAAAGCTTCCTGTGCTGGTCGCTTCAGCCCGCGGCAGTTGGACAGAACGCGTTGATGCCCTCAACGCCGGGGCAGACGATTATATCGTTAAGCCATTTGTTGTGGACGAGGTGATTGCGCGTATCCACGCGGTCTTGCGCCGTGGGGCAGGGCAAGCAGAAAACTTGATACGGGACGGAGACCTTACGATCGACTTGCGCTTTCGTACTGTTTCAGATGTGTCTGGACAAATCGACCTAACACCTTTGGAATTCCGAATTCTAACGGCACTTATCCGAGCGCCCGGCGAAACAATCTCACAAGCCAGTCTCTGCGAGGATGTTTATGGTGATCATGAATTGCGGCGGGAGAATGCGATTGAAGCTGCAGTGATGCGCTTGCGTCGAAAGATTGGACCCGACAGGATTATGACGCGTCGCGGCTATGGCTATATGTGGAACCCAACAGATTCCATAGGGCAAATTTGATGGTCAAGTCATTACGCTTTGGGCTTTGGGCTGTGGGTCTTGCCAGCGCAGTCATTCTGCCATTGATTTCAGCAATCGGGTTTCGCGCAGCATTTGAACACCACGTTCAACAAAGCACCATTGCCGAACTTGAAGCCGACTTGCGGTACATGACACGTGGGTTGAAGCTAGAGAATGGCGTCGTGACCTTGGTACCAAAGACATTGCCGGATCCAAGGTTTGAGGAGCCGTTGTCAGGCCTTTACTGGCAGGTTGTTGATGATAAATCCAAAGCCATTGTTAGATCCGGGTCTCTGGTTACATTCACGATAGAGCTTCCCAATGACATTCTACCCTTGAGCACCATCCATCGACATAGTGCCACGGGACCAGATGGTGTGGATCTTCTCTTGCTCGAGCGCAGGATTCCAGAAGGCGTTGAGGGCAAGCATAGTTGGCGATTTGCTGTGGCAATTGATCGCGCGCTGCTGAAAGGCCAAGTCGATGCTATCATGCTAGATACGACACCCGTTTTCATCTTTCTTGGTATGGGTTTGTTGATCATCACCTTTGTGCAAGGTGGCATGCTGATGGGTCCTTTAAATCAGGCATCCCGTGCGTTGGCTTTAGTGCGCTCCGGCCGGCAAGAGCGACTGAAGGAAATGGTCCCGATCGAGTTGGACACGTTCGCGCGCAATTTTGATGCTCTGCTTGATGCTGGCGAGCGCCAGGCACGCGAAGCGCGCGAGCGCGCAGCAGACCTGGCTCATAGCCTTCGGACACCGTTAGCGGTCCTATTAGCACGAGCAGATGAAATCGAAGCCTCTGGCCAAGCTAATGCGGCCGCGACCATAAGAGATATTGTCAGTGGCCTTGAACATCGTGCGAGCCGGGATTTGGCGCGCGCGAATATCCATGGCCCAGTTCTTGGTCGCACTGTTGAAGTGTCACTCGCTCCAATCATTCATCAGATCACAGGCGCTTTGGCGCGGACAAGCATAACAGAAAACCTAACTTGGGATGTTCAAGTCGATCCAGACCACAAGGTCAGATTGGATCAGAGTGACCTGACAGAGCTAATTGGGTCGTTACTCGACAATGCGCGTAAATGGGCAAAATCGCGGATCAAGATTACCACTATTTCCGATCAGACATCGATACGCATCCTGATTGAAGACGATGGACCAGGCATTGAACCCCATCAACGGCGCATGGCGCTTTCACGAGGGCAAAAGTTTGATGTCAATCTCAGCGGCACCGGCTTGGGATTGAGTATCGCACAAGAAATTGTTCAAGCTTACGGCGGCAGTCTTGACTTGTCCGATGGACTATTGGGCGGGTTACGCGTCACCCTCGAGCTGCCTCACATGGGTCGTGGTTCTGGACAATCTCAATTGACTTGAGCAGGTGGTGCTCCTGTGCGATGGAGGCCGCCTTGTAAAAGGAATTCTGCAACTCATGTCCCAGTCCTCAGAATGGTGGCGTAGCCTGCCCACCACTAGCTTTGGATCAAGCCATATGGAGGAACGCCTTGCGGGATTGATCATTGCCGGGCGCAAGCGCGCGACCGTTTGGAGCGGGCAGGAGGACAATCCAACAAAGACAGGCATGCAGTGGGTTGTTACCGCCAATGCCCGCCCAGTAGCAGTCATTGAGACCCTGTCTGTAGGCCAATGTCTCTTCGAAGAGATTGACGCGAATTTTGCCCTTGAAGAAGGCGAGGGGGATCGTAGTTTGGCCTATTGGCGCATTGTCCATCAGGCGTTCTTTGAGAAAGACGGAAGCTTCAGCCCAAACATGATGTTGTGGTGGGAAAAGTTCCGACTGGTCGAAGTCCTCGATGCGGACTTGGCTGCCAAAAGTGAAGCGATAGTCGCGCTTGATGAAGCGGATGCGGCAGAGCTATTGGCAAACCAACCATAGGCATAAGCTGTCAGAGGGCTTGTTTTAAAAACGCATGAACCTCGGCCATGGTTACGAAAACCTGATGGGCACCAACCGCGGTCAAATCTGGTGCTGGCGTCTCGCGCGCAAAGCCGATCACTTGCATCCCCGCACGCAAAGCAGCGAGAACCCCGTTTGGGCTGTCCTCTATGGCAATACAGTCGCTTGGTTCATAACCCGCCTTTCGCGCGGCAAGTAGATAAACGTCTGGGGCAGGCTTGGCTTCCGCAACTTCGGTCGCCGAACTAATCTGCTGGCCAAAATAGTTCAGCAATCCCACTTTGGCCAAATTGGCAAGGATCTTTGCGCGCTCGCCGCTCGAAGCGACGGCCAATGGAATGGATCGCGCCGCTAAGTCTTCTACGACCGCCACAACGCCTGGAATTGCTTTTAACTCTGCTTCAAAGCGAGCGGTGATCCGTTCATGGTTCTGAGCGATCTCTTTGGCTGTGATTGCACGGCCGATCTTTTGTTCAATGAGAGCGAACATCGCGGCGTCAGACAGTCCCAAAAAACGCGCCCGCGCTTCAGCCGCGTCCATCGACCAACCGAGCGCCGTAATCCACTCCGCGCCTACTTCATTGGCGATGGACTCAGAATCCACCAACACGCCGTCACAATCGAAGATCACCAGTTTTGGCTGTTGTTGCATGTTTACGGATATGACCTTCCAGAGTTGTCACCAAGTCCCTTCATTGTGCACGGAACTGGCAAAATGGCCAAGAGAGGCGTAGCGGAGGAAAGGGATGCTTGGATGATAATTTTGCGCATCTAGACCAAAGTTTTCGCCGATTTGTAATGCGCACGGCGGTCCGAAAAGTCGCGCACCCGCTTACGCCACGCCCGATAGCTGCCGGGGCGAAGATTGGTGCGCATCAGTTCTTTGACTTGGTCAGGGCTAAGCCCATAGAGGCTGCGGATATGGTCAAAGCTGACATGGTCACTCAATGCCATAGCGATGACTTCACTGATGGCCGCTTCATCTAAAGGTTCAGAGGCGGCCATTATCTAAGGCCTCCAGGATTTTGGTTGAATCGACCTTGATCTCATCACGTCGAGAAGGGCTCATCTTGCTCCATGTGGCATAGACCGGGCCCATGCGAGGATTGGTGCCAAGCTTATCTTCATTCCGCCCAATGAAATCCCAATAGAGCGGGTTGAAGGGGCAAGCTTGGGGGCCCGCCTTCACCGCAGGGTCATAGGCACAATGCGCACAATGATCGCTCATCTTGTTGATGTACGCCCCACTGGCCGCATAGGGCTTTGAAGCCATGATACCGCCATCGGCATAAAGCGCCATGCCGATCGTGTTGGGAACTTCAACCCATTCAAATGCATCGGCATAGACACTTAAATACCATTCATGCACCGCATGAGGATCGAGCCCTGCCAACAATGCAAAATTGCCTGTGACCATCAAGCGCTGAATGTGGTGAGCATAGGCTTCGCGTTTGGTTTGGCCGATAGCGGCGCGCATACAGGCCATTCTGGTTTGCCCCGTCCAGTAAAGCGCGGGCAGGGGGCGTTTGGCTTCGAGATGATTGAAGCCTGTATAGTCCCGTGCATGTAGCCAATAGATGCCGCGGACATATTCTCGCCAGCCAATAATCTGTCGGATAAAACCTTCAACGGCTGCCAATGGTGCACGGCCAGCCTGCCATTCCAATTCTGCCCGGCGGCATAGGTCTAGAGGCTCAAGCAGGCCGACATTGAGATAGAGCGACAATACTGCGTGATTGAGAAAGGCTTGGCCTTCCAGCATGGCATCTTGGGTCTCGCCGAAACGGGGCAAGTGATGGCTTAGGAAATGATCGCGGGCCAGCTCTGCCTCAGCCGCGTTCGTCGCAAACCAAAAGGGCTCTAAATCGCCAAAATGATCGGCAAAGCGCACCGCCACCAGATCGATGACCTCTTGCGTCTGTGGCGAAGGCGGAAAATGGCGCGGCGGCAGCATGAATAAGTCAGGCTTCGCAGGCTTGCGATTATCATGGTCGAAGTTCCAACGCCCGCCTGCAGGCTGATGGCCTTCCATCAAGAGGCCGGTTCGACGGCGCATGTCGCGATAGAAGTGCTCCATCACAAAACTCTTGCGACCTGCAGCCCACGCGCGAAATAGCGCCTCCTCACAGAGAAAGCGATTATCTTCAAGTAGCGACACGTTGAGGTCGAGACTTTCCGCCCACTGGCGCTGCATCTCTTGACCTGAGCCCTTAGGGTCCCTCGTTCTTTATGAGAGTCCTGTTTGTTGATACCGCCAAGTTTGGTGTTTTGGAAGCGCGCCGGGAGCGATGCTTCCACATTGCGAGAGCGTACGGCGCGCAGCGGGCGCAAGCCCGCCGATTCCACTGTGGGGCCGCACATTGTTGAAGTCGTGTCGCCAAAGACTGAGGGCCCGTTTTGCATGGCCCAAGCTGTCGAACACTTCTTCGTTCAACAACTCGTCTCGGAGCTTGCCGTTAAAGCTCTCCGCAAAGCCATTCTGTTGAGGCTTGCCTGGGGCGATGTAATGCCAGCTGACGCCCGTACTATTTTGCCACTCAAGCATGGCGCGAGACACAAATTCTGTCCCATTATCAGACACGATCATTTTCGGCTTCCCGTAAAGCCTGATGATCCGGTCCAACTCGCGTGCGACACGCGCACCTGACAAGGATGTGTCAGCAACGAGCGCCAAACATTCACGGGTGAAGTCGTCAATCACCGCCAATATCCTGAACCGTCGGCCATCACCAAAGCTGTCTGAGACAAAGTCGAGGCTCCACCTGACCGAAGGTCCTGATGGTTCCAACATCGGCGCACGCGTCCCCAGAGCCCTTTTGCGACCCCGTCTCCGCTTCACAGAAAGACCTTCTTCGCCATATATCCGCCGAAGCTTCTTATGGTTCATCATGATGCCTTCACGTTCAAGCATCAGGCCGATCCGACGGTAGCCAAACCGGCGGCGCTGCTCGGCGATAGCCCGCATCTTGACGCGAATGTCCTGATTATCAGGCTCCCTCGTACGGCTTACGGTTTTCGGATCGACGCTGACCAGTCGGCAGGCTCGGCGCTGGCTGATGTCGTGTCGCTCCATCGCCTTGATCGCCGCTGCCCGCTTATCTTGGGGCGTCGTCACGGCTTTCCCAAAAGGTCTTTCAGGACAACATTGTCCAGCATCGCATCGGCCAGCAATCGCTTGAGGCGAGAGTTTTCCTGCTCCAGCGCCTTCAACCGCCGCGCATCAGAAACGTCCAAGCCACCATACTTGGCCTTCCACTTGTAAAACGTAGCACTGCTCACACCGTGCTTGCGGCATACATCACCCGTCGCCACACCGCGCTCTTGCTCGGCCAAAATCGCAATAATCTGCTCTTCACTAAATCTGCTGCTTCTCATGTCCATCTCCGCTTGATGGACTCTCCTTTCAAATGACGGACCAATCGGGGCTCAGGTCACTCTAAAACGCGCCATTCTGAAGCCCGGGTCATGACAAGAGCGTCTGGCTGGTGGCGGGTGATGGCTCGCTCAAGCTCACCGCCAAATGTGCCAGTATTGGCAGGATCGTCTAACTTCACATAGTCAACTTGAAAGCCTTCGGCGCGCAACTCGTCCGCAAAGGCCCGCATGGCGGCAAGAATGAAAACGATTTTCTTCTTGTGATGGCGAACTGAAACGGCTTCGGCCTGCACTTCCACCATCAAAATGATGTCGTTGACGGGTTCAGCTCTACTCAAAGCTGAAAGTCCACGGGACAACTGGTCACCCAGGATAAAGCGTAAGGTTTTCATGAAGTGCCGGAGCCCCAGTTAGGGAACGAGAGCTAGGCCGGTCGCTTCATAAATCCAGAGATGATGTGGGTGCGAGTAGAAATGCTAGTGCAGTCCTGAGGCCGACAGTCCGCGAGTTGAAAGATGATCGCGCCACTTTAACCAAACATCGACACAAGTAACGCCCGCGATCAAGGCAACCCAGAACTTCATCGATTGATCAGTTGGAACCGCGACAAAGATCGGACCGACGAGAACCACACACAGACTGATTAGAGCAATGGCGAGCGAACAGCCAAGCGCGATTGTCCGGGTCAGTGGCCGCCAACGACCCTCTATCGCGGCAAAACCATAGATCAGGAGGCCTAAGGTGAGTATGCTCCACAAAAAGGGTGCGCGTTCAGACAGGAATTGGTCATTATAGGTAAAGGCATTGACAAGGGCTGCGGGGCTCTGGCCATTTAAGAGCAAGTCGAAAAAGGCGATTGGGTTCATTAGGATGAGAAGGCCTAC
>JBEIEG010000029.1:0-15220 GCA_040383035.1 Hyphomonadaceae bacterium
ACAATCCAAAAGCGGCACGGGCAAAGCGAGAGCGATCAAGCTTCACGTCAAGCTTCACGTCAAGCTTCACTGGGCTAGTTGGATGAGCTTCCATCATATTCTTCGCTCCTCTAAGACGAACACTGCAATCAGGTCTGCAATCACGGCGTCAACCAAATTTGGCCTTCGCACCCTCGATTCAGGTGCATTCTTGAGTTTGGCGAACCGTTTCGCGTCAAATAGGTGTTCCCTATTCAGGCGATAATTCGTCGTTGTTCTAATTTAAGCCAGTTTCTCGGCGTAACCGGCATTTTCTGAGATACCACTCACAGGATCAGTTTAACCAATAAATCGTGGACAATTCATGAATAATGAAATGTGTTGACTTGTGTTTTTGTAAAAACGCCTGCGGATCACGATAACAAGAAGCTGGCATGGCGTGTTCGCCGCGGTTTGCGCGCGGATATCCTTCTACGCGCGTCCGCCGTCTCCAGTTGGCTAGAAGAGAGCGATATTTGGACGAAAGTGAGGCTGGGGCGATCTGGAATGCAATCACTTCCTTGGAGTGGACCGGTGGCACAAGTAGCCAAGCAGCAAATTGCTTTTGGTTGCTCGCGCTAACTGGTTTTTGTTCTAATCTGATCGCTCTGCTTCGTAGCGAGCGCGGGTTTCCTCATTCATCGGGTACAGACCGATGATTGAGGCACCTGCCTGTACCGGATCGACGACCCAAGCCTCATAATGCTCCATGCCACACTCTTCCACCCATGGTGGCAAATGCAGTAGCAAAAACCCTCTTAATCCTAGAGGTTTATGACGATAATTTAATTATCTGGGGGCATTGCCGCCCTGAAACTCGCGCGTTACCCTCAGGCAAAATGGGGGACATTCATGTTAAAGATCACAGCCCTGACGCATGTCTATAGCAATGGCGTAAAGGCTCTAGATAACATCAATCTGACGATTGCCGCTGGCATGTACGGCCTATTGGGCCCCAATGGTGCAGGTAAGTCGACCTTGATGCGCACAATTGCCACCCTGCAAACGCCGACGTCTGGTGAGATTGAGTTTGGCAAGATTGACGTGCTGCAACAGCCAGAACTTTTGCGCGAGACCTTAGGCTATCTGCCACAAGACTTTGGTGTCTATCCGCGTGTGACGGCCAAAGACATGCTGAACCATATGGCCATCCTTAAGGGTTTTGCGGCTGCTAAGGAGCGCAAGGAAGTCGTTGAAGGCCTCCTAAACCAAGTCAATCTTTGGCAGGTGCGGAATAAGGCCATCGCGGGCTTTTCCGGCGGGATGCGGCAACGTTTCGGTATCGCGCAAGCCCTCATCGGGGCCCCAAAACTGATCATTGTGGATGAGCCGACCGCAGGCCTCGACCCCGAAGAGCGCAACCGCTTCTTGAACTTGCTCGCTGCGATTGGTGATGAAGTGGTGGTGATCCTCTCCACCCATATCGTGGAAGATGTCGCCGATCTTTGCCCGGCGATGGCCATTCTTGCGGGTGGACGGATTGTGGCCGAGGGTGCGCCCAAAGACCTAACCCACGCGCTGTCGGGACGCGTATGGCGCAAGACAATCGGGCGCGCGGCTTTGGCCGATTACCAAGCACGGATGCAAGTCATCTCCTCGCGTCTCTTCGGCGGCGAGACCGTCATTCATGTCTTGGCCGACCAAGAGCCAGAGCCCGGCTTTGTCGCCGTCGAGGGTGGTCTGGAAGACGTCTATTTCTCAACCCTAGCCGCTATGCGCGCTGCTGCTTGAGATCGGGACAGACATTATGAAATCCTTGCGCCAATTCCTGTCTGTGGCCGGCTTTGAGTTCGGCTATCAGCTTCGTAACCCGGTACTCTGGGTCAGCTTTACCCTCTTCTTCCTTTTGACCTTTGGGGCCGTCACCGTGGATGAAATCCAGATCGGTGGCACCGGCAATACCAACATCAATTCGCCCTTCGCCATCAATCAAACTATGATGGTGATGGGTATTTTTGCGCTCTTTGCCGTGACAGCCTTTGTTGCCAACTCAGTCACACGCGATGACGAGACCGGCTATGGCCCCATCTTGCGCGCGACACGTTTGGGCAAAGGCGCCTATCTTTTTGGCCGCTTTGCCGGGTCCTGGCTGGCAGCGGCGGTGGGCTATTTGTCGGTGCCGCTAGCGATCTTGATCGGCTCGCTTATGCCCTGGCTGGATCAAGAGAAGGTCGGGCCGCTGATTTTGGCTCACTATGCTTTCGCCTATTTCATCATTGCCCTGCCGATGTTGTTTGTGTTTGGAGCGATGCTGTTTGCCTTTGCCACGGCGACCCGTTCTATGATGGGGGCCTATCTGGGCCTGATCGGTATTCTGGTCGCTTGGGTGACCGCAGGCATCCTGCTTGATAAGCCAGACCTCGAGGACATTGCGGGCCTCTTTGACCCGACCGGGGTCAATGCTTTGGACCGCCAAACCGAATATTGGACCGCGGCAGACCGCAACACGCGCCTGCCAGAACTGGTCGGGACATTTCTGCAAAACCGGGCCATCTGGCTCGGCGTCGCTTTGGCCTGCTTGGGCCTCTCCTATTTTATCTACCGCCCCGGCGGCAAAGGCGTGAAGGCGGACAAGGCAGCCAAGGCAGGCAAAGCTGTCGCGGCCCCAATCGTGGCAACAGCCCCCGTCATCGCGCCTGTCCTTACGGGCCAAGTCCGCTTGGCCCAGCTGTGGGCGCGTACCACCTTTGACGTGAAAGCCGTGATGTTCAGTCCGGCCTTCTTTGTATTGTTGGTCTTGGGCCTCTTTAATGCCATGGGTGCCCTTCTCTATGCAGATGAAGTGCGGGGCACCGCGATTGAGCCGGTCACACGCCTGATGGTCGTGGCCTTACAAGGCTCTTTCTCCATCATCCCCATCATCATTGCCGGCTTTTATGCGGGTGACCTTGTCTGGCGCGACCGCGAGCGCCGCATGGCAGAGATTATCGACTCTACGCCCGTCAGCGATTGGGCCTTTGTCTTCCCCAAAGTCTTGGCCATCTTTCTCGTACTTTTGGCGACCAACATCGTTGGCATGCTGGCGGCGATGGGGGTGCAGCTGTTTAAGGGTTATGCAGGCCTTGAACCCATAGGCTATCTGCTTTGGTGGATTGTACCTGGCACGATTTCGGGGCTGCAACTCGCAATTCTCGCCGTCTTTTTCCAAGCGCTCTCGCCAAACAAATATGTCGGTTGGGGGTGCTTGGTTGCTTATCTGGTCGCTTCCATCACCTTGGCCAGCATGGGCTTCCAGCACAATTTGTACAATTTTGGCAGCAGCCCCGGCATGCCCTTAAGTGCCTTTAACGGCACGGCGCATTTCTGGATCGGCAAGACGTGGTTCGACCTTTATTGGGGGGCATTCTGTGTCGTTCTGGTGATCCTTGCTTATGGCCTGTGGCGTCGCGGGGCAGAGACGCGCCTGATGCCACGCATCAACCGCTTCCCCCGCCGTATGATGGGCGCGACCGGGCTTGTGCTGGCTTCGGCAATTGCCGCCTTCGCAGGCCTAGGCGGCTGGATCTACTACAACACCAACGTGCTCAATAGCTACCAGTCGAGCGTTGCGAGCGAAGAAAGCCTTGCCAATGCCGAGAAAGCCCTCGCCCAATATGAGGAGATGCCAGGCCCAACGATCACGGACGTCAAGCTTACCGTCAATTTGCGTCCGCAGGATCGCCAAGCCGATGTGACCGGCAGCTATGTCATCAAAAACCAAACCGGTGCCCCGTTGACCCGAATGATTGCGGTATTGCCCGAAAAGGCGACTGTCGAGCGGGCGAGTCTCTTAGTTCCCGGCGTGGTCGTCGAAAAGGCTTGGCCAGATTATAGCACCACGCTTTATCGGTTTGAAAAGCCGATGGCGCCGGGTGAAAAGCGCATTGTGACGTTTGAGACCACCTATGGCCGCAAGGGCTTTACCAATGGCAGCGGTCAAAGCCGCCTGATCGCCAATGGCACCTTCCTCAACAATTTCGAGCTGACACCCATCTTTGGCGTCTCGCGCGGCAATTGGCTGACCGATCGGTCTAAGCGGCGCAAATACGGCCTCGACCCAGACCGTCGCCCCTTTAAATTGGAAGATCCTAAGGGCGATGCACACCATTATTTGCGGCCTGACAGCCATTGGGTGACTGCCGATATCACTGTCAGCACCGATGATGATCAAGTCCCCATCGCGCCCGGTTATCAGGTGTCCGAGACCAAAAAGCACGGTCGCATCACGCGTCGCTTTGTGACGGAGGCACCCATCCACCACTTCTTCTCGATCCAATCAGCGCGCTATGGCTTGAAGCGGTCGCAAGTTATGGTGGCGGGAAAGCCTGTCTCGGTGGAATTGTACCATCACCCCAAACATGTTGCGAACCTCGAGCGGATGGAGAAGGCGGCGCATCGGTCTTTAACCCTGTTCTCAGAGCGTTTCTCGCCCTATCAATTCCGCCAGTTCCGTGTGCTGGAATTCCCAGGCTACGACACCTTTGCACAGGCCTTTGCCAATACGGTGCCCTTTAGCGAGGACATTGGCTGGCTGCAGGCCAATCGCGACGCGACGAAGATTGACCTCGTCACCTTCGTCACCGCGCACGAAATTGCGCACCAATGGTTTGCCCACCAATTTGTAGGTGGCGACAAACAGGGCTCGACCATGTTGTCAGAGAGCTTTGCCCAATATGGTGCGCTTTTAGTGATGGAAGACATGTTAGGACCAGAACATGTCCGCCAATTCCTCAAGAATGAGCTCGATTCCTATTTGGGCGCGCGCGGCAGCGAAGCGGTGGAAGAATTGCCGCTCAATCGGGTCGAGAACCAAGGTTATATCCACTATAATAAGGGTGCTTTGGTGATGTACTTCCTCCGCAATGAAGTGGGCGAGACCCCCGTCAATGCCGCCATTCGTAAAGTGATCGCCCAATTCGCCTTCAAGCCAGCGCCCTATCCCACGAGCGCCCAATTCATCGCTTATTTGCGCGCTGAAGTGGGGCCGGACCCAATAAAGCAGCAATTGATCACCGATCTGTTTGAGAAGATCACGCTATATGATGCAAAAACAACATCGGCCACCAAGGTCAAATTACCTGACGGGCGTTGGCAGGTAACGCTGACGGTCGAAGCCAAAAAACTCTATGCCGATGGCGAGGGCAAAGAGACCGAGGCACCGATGGCGGAAGCTTGGGAAGTAGGTGTATTCAGCAAAAAACCAGAGGACGAAGGCTTCACTAAGGTCAATGTGTTGGCCTTTGAACGTCGGCCTCTTCGTAGCGGCCGCCAACAGGTGGTCCTCACTTTGCCTGCTGGCACCGAGCCCGCCTTTGCTGGCGTGGACCCATATGTGAAGCGGATTGACCGCAATAGCGACGACAACCTCATCGCCATTGAGATGGCTAAGGGGGGGAAGTGAGGCAGCAGGAGTACGCGCTACCCACGTGCTAGCACCTGAAGATGGATTTCCACTTGTTTGGCGGCCCTAATTCCGGGGTCGCCTAAATGTCCGCGTTCGGACCTAGGTCAATGGTGCCTCGAAGATAGTGGCATCTAAGTCGTTTTAAGTGCGGGTGCAGCTTGCTGATCGGGACATTTTTGGGTGGCTTTTAGGTCAGTGCGGTGATGATTTCCTGATCGGGAAAATATTGTTGACTTGGAAGGTCTGACTTGTTCGACATCGCGTCGCGTTCGGCCCGCTTTGCTCCATTCCGCTGGAGAAAGGTAAATTGTTCGTGGCCAATCCTTAGCTAGAAGGAATATCTTAGCTCCAAATTGGTGGGACCTTCCAAAGATGGCGCTGAGATGTTCGGCCGCATGACCGTCAGAAATCTACCCAAAGGTCGCTGCGGATTGACGCAATTTGTCTGTTTTCCACAGACCATACACGGACCTAAAACCAAAATTGCCCCGTAGACGGAGCAAAAAATCAGCTAAGTCTTTGATTTAATGGTGGGCGCGACAGGGATTGAACCTGTGACCCCTACGATGTCAACGTAGTGCTCTCCCGCTGAGCTACGCGCCCGCCGTTACGGCGTTCAGACTGCCTAGAGGAGCAGTCCGTCAGGAAGGCGGGTTCATAGCGGACGGGTGACGGGCCTGCAAGGGGCAGCGGCAGGCACGTTGCAGGGGCTAAGCCGCTTGGCACCGAGGCTGGGTTTAGTTCATATGTCTAGCTGGCAGATTAGGATGTGACAAAGGGCCCAAGAGATGATTTCTGCGTTAGATATTTTCCGCATCGGAATTGGCCCTTCGAGTTCGCATACCGTCGGGCCTATGCGGATCGCCGCTCGCTTTTTGTCGGATCTTGCTCGGGCGGGGCTTTTGGCCCGCGTCGCGCGTCTATCGGTTTCCTTGCAAGGTTCGCTCGCCTTTACAGGTGCCGGACACCGAACTCCTGAAGCGGTTTATCTGGGGCTTCTTGGCTTTAAACCTGAGACAACAGATCCAGAAGAAGCCGAAGCGGCCCTCAAGAAATTGTTGGCGACATCCGCAATGCGTCTCCAATCAGGCCAAACCATTGCGTTTGATCCTGCAGCAGATTTGATCTTTGACTATGAGACGCCACCAAAACTGCACCCAAATGGCATGACATTGTTGGCGCTTGATGCAGCGGGTCGCGTGCTGGCCGACCAAACCTATTACTCCACTGGCGGTGGCTTCATCGCCAGCCAACGGCAATTAGAAACCCCTTTGGAAAATGATCTTGTAGGGGGTGGCCCAGAAGGACCGTTTGCCTTTACCTCTGCGGCACAGCTTTTGGATTTGTGCCAAGCTCATGGCCTTTCGATGGCCGAGGTTCTGCTTGCTTGTGAAGATTGCAAGCGCGACCGTAATGAGACTTTATCCGCCCTAGAGGTGATTGCCGAAGCGATGGCGTCCTGCATTGCGCGGGGCTTGGTGCAGAAGGGCATCTTGCCAGGTGGCCTGCAGGTGCGTCGCCGGGCACCTGATCTCTATGAAAAGCTGACAGGGTCACCACTGTCCAATGAGCGGGAGGCCTTATTCGACTGGCTCAATGTCTATGCCATGGCGGTGAATGAAGAAAACGCCGCCGGTGGCCGGGTGGTGACGGCCCCAACCAATGGTGCCGCAGGGATTATTCCAGCGATCTTGCGCTTTTACTTACTCGATGCGAAGGCCCCCTCATCTGCCGTCCATACCTATCTTTTGACGGCTGCAGCTATTGGCATTCTTTATAAGCAACGTGCTTCGATCTCCGGGGCTGAGATGGGATGTCAGGGTGAGGTAGGCGTCGCTTGCTCGATGGCGGCGGGTGGCCTAGCAGCTGTTTGGGGTGGTAGTCCATCGCAAGTGGCTAACGCGGCTGAGATCGGGATGGAGCATAACTTGGGTTTGACTTGTGATCCCGTGGGCGGGCTCGTGCAAATTCCCTGCATCGAGCGCAATGCGCTTGCAGCCGTGAAAGCCGCCAACGCTGCTCGGCTAGCGCTGCAGACAGATCAACCAGCGCGCGTCACCTTGGACCAAGTGATCGAGACCATGCGACAAACCGGATTGGATATGTCGTCGAAATACAAGGAGACCAGTCTAGGCGGCCTCGCCGTGAATGTCGTTGAATGTTGACTTGTCGCTCTGGTCGGGCCTGAGTGGCGAAAAGGCGACAGGCAGGACAACGCAATGGACTTGGATCTACCAGAAGGCATGAAACGGGCAGGGATTGCAGATTGGCAGCAATTGGGCGCAATCACGGCTGAAGCCTTTTATGATGACCCAGTCAATCGCTGGATATTTGGAACACCAAAGACTTTAGATGCCATCTTTCCACTGCTGGCACGAGCACATTATCTCAAGCATGGTTTTTGCCATATGATCGGGGATGGTGGCGCAGCGATATGGTTGCCGTGGGGGGCACCGTCAGAGCTTTCGATATCAGCCATTGCTCAGGTTGCTTGGACCTTGATGGCGACGGGATCTCCTGGCGCAATTACCCGCGCTTTGGAAGCCGGAGAACGTATGCAGGCACATCACCCTAAGGAGCCGCATCTTTATCTGTTTACCTTGGGCACGCGCCTGGCCAATCGCGGCAAGGGAGTTGGCAAAGCTCTATTTGCTCCGGTGTTGGCAGAGTGTGATCGAACCGGAACACCCGTTTATTTAGAGAATTCCAATCCAGTCAATGAGGGATTTTATCGATCTCATGGCTTTGATTCACTTGGACACTTCCCGTGTGGTCAAGATAGGGGGGAGCTAAAGGCACCGCCTCTGCAAATGATGTGGCGGGCACCGCGCGGCCAATCTGCATAAGGAAACCGGTGGCAAGTAAGATTTTGCACCCGCCACCCGTGCGTGCCGACTAGCATTAACGCTCTTGTGAACGAAAATGTCATCTAGATATATCATTTTGCTTTGAAACTGGCGGGATTTCTGTCAAAAGTAACCTAACGGCATTGGGTTTTGCCTCAGTTTGGCATGACCGCAGACATACGCCTTCACGCGGCCCCGGCGGGGGCCTTTTTTGTGAGCAACGGGGGAATTTGAGCACATGTTGAACAAAAATCACAAACTAACGCTTGCCGCCACGGCAAGTGCCATCGCATTACTCACTGGCGCGCCCGGTTTGGCCATTGCGCAGACCACAGCCGCTGCGTCAGACGAAGCCCCCCGTGTTGAAACGATCATCGTAACCGGATCGCGGATTCAGACGGCGGCAAACCGTGCCATTTCTCCAGTTCGGGTCATCGATTCCGAGGCGATCCGCGCAACGGGCCTGATAGATATCGATGAGGTTTTGAAGCAACAGAACCAGTTCCTGCCCTCAAACGGCGCAACTACCAACCCTACCCTGTTGGAATCCCACGGGGCTTCTACGTTGGATATGCGCGGATTAGGCCAGAATCGGACGCTCGTTTTGGTCAATGGCCAGCGCGTTACGCCAAATGGCTTCCGCAACTCGGCAGACGTGAATTCCATTCCTTCAGCTTTGATTTCGCGGATTGAAACCCTGACAGGTGGCGCTGCAGCTGTTTACGGTGCAGATGCGGTTGCAGGCGTAACCAATTACATTTTGCGCGACAATTATGAAGGCTTAGAAGTCGCCGTAAATGGCGGGACTTCTGAGCAAGGCGATGCGCAGAGCTATAGCATTGGCATCACAGGCGGGATGAACTTCTTTGAAGATCGCGGCAATATTGTGCTGCACGCCAGCTATGCCGACCGAGGCATCCTAAAACGCGAAGATCGCGCATGGGCTCTTCCTGAATTGAATGACGCTGGGCTGTTCATCCAAACTTTCCCGACCGCAGGCGGCGCGTTCACGCGTTGGGCCAGCGCTACTGCAGCCCCTGCTGGGACTGCTGCCCCAACATTCGCCTATGCCGCTGATGGCACCTTGGGCACCACAGCTGGTACGCAAGCCTTCTCGCAATTTGAAGCCTTCCAGAACCCAAATGACCGCACCAATGCGGCCATTTTTGGTACATTCAAGCTGGCCAAATGGGCTGAATTCTATGGCCGCGGTACCTATTCGCTGATCAATAACACCAGTCAGCAGGTTCCCGTGCGCACAAACGGCAATACCGCAGGTGTGCTTCCTGCCGTTACCGGTGGTGCCAATATCGTCACGCAAGGTGATGTGTTGATCCAACGGACCAACCCATTCTTGACCCCTCAGATCCTGTCGATTCTAAATCCAGCTGGCGGTACCTCACTGTTCAATTTGAATGCAGCCGGCACAGGCCCAGGCACCGATGCGGCTCGCTTCCGCGTTGCCAAGACATTATTGGAGCTGGGACCTCTCATTGATGAGACAGAACGGACCAGCCACCAAGTCGTTGTCGGCGTCCGAGGTGAGCTGACCGACAACATCAGATACGACCTGTCTTATGTAACGGGCAAGAGCATCGAAGAAGTGCAACGTATCGGTTGGGGCTCGTGGAGCCGCTTCCAGCAAGCAACCAATGTTACCAGCGCAGGCGGCCAAGCGGTTTGCGTCAATCCGGCCAATGGCTGCGTGCCTTACAACCTGTTTGGCCCTTCCGCCGCCAGCGCTGCTGCAGTGGCTTGGGTTAATGGCGACACCAGCGAATTGTTCAACAAGCGCAACCGGCATCAAGACATTTTGTCGTTGAACATTTCCGGCGATACAACAGGCTTCTTCAGCTTGCCTGGCGGCCCTGTCGGCTGGGCTTTGGGTGCGGAACGTCGCGAAGAGTTTGGTAACTCGATCTTCGGACCACGCGCTTTCACCCGCGACACACTGCATGGTCAAGGTGCGCGCGCCAACTTGGTCGCTGACTTTGAATTGACCGAATATTATGGCGAGTTGCGTCTGCCCGTTTTGGCCGACAAGCCCTACTTCAAGCAGTTCGACGTGGAAGCCGCCGGCCGGTGGAGCGACCATTCCCGCTCTGGCGACTACGACACTTGGAAGCTCGGTGTGAACTGGGCGGTGAATGACACCATCCGCCTGCGCGGTTCGAAGCAAACGGTGGTGCGTGGTCCAAACATTGGTGAGTTCTTCGGTGCAGCCGTGGAAGCGCCGATTGTCGGCACTGGCCGTCCAACGGACTATTGCTCCGATCCCGTCCGCTTCAACGTGCCGGCAGCTCTATGTACCGCACTCGGCGCACCCTCGACCCCGGGTTACATCCCCGTAGTTGGTACCGGTCTGCCGCTGATCGACAATGCGGTTGCGGTTCAAGGCGGTGGAGATGCGATCAAGCCCGAATCGGGGGAAACCTTCACCTATGGCTTTGTGTTCACACCACAATTCATCCCTGGCCTATCGGTCGTGGTTGACGCTTATAACATCCAGATTGACGACGCGATCGGCACGATCAACCCGATCCAGTTGATGGATAGTTGCTATTTGGTGCTGCAAGACCCCAATAGCGCGCTTTGTAAGAAGATCACCCGTGACGCCAATGGTCGGGTTGTGAGGTTCGACCAACGCGACACCAACTTGACCTTGCTTAAGACCTCTGGGGTCGACTTCTCGATCTACTACAATGCCAAACTGCCTGAAGCTTTGCCGGGCGATAGGATCAACATCACCTTCCAAGGCGGTACGGTTGACAGCTTTGTCCGCCTCTTGTTCCCATCCGACAATCTGTTCGATTGCGCTGGGGACTTTGGCGGTGGTGCCTGTTCCGATGCCGGTACGGGTATCCGCGCCATCCCAGCCTTCCGCTCCAACCTCGCAGTGGCATGGATAGACGGTCCTTTGACCATTCGCGGTGCGTGGCGTTACCAAGGTCAAGTCGATGCCTTGATCAAGCGCGTGCCGGAACCGCAGTGGCGCAATGTGGCGGCCAACACCAACAATGTCCAACACATTGATGCTTGGGACTATTTCGACCTCGGCTTCTCCTACAAGATCAACGACAATCTGCGTATTGGCGGCACCGTCAGCAATCTGTTTGATAAAGAGCCACCAATTTTGGGTTCGGCACAGCAAGACGCCAATACATTGCCAAACCAGTATGACATCATTGGTCGCCGCTATGCGATTAATCTGGTCTGGAGAATGTAAACCAGCCGGAAAAACAAAATTGCGCTCGGCCCGCCCTTGTGGCGGGCCGTTGACGTTTTATGCAGGCAGACGTCAAACGAACTCTGACCAAACAGGGAATGAATATGAGACAGCTTGGAACCTATGCGCTTCGTGGCTTTTTGGCCGTCGCGCTTGCTTTGGCCTTGGCGATTGGCTGGTCAAGTTGGCAGGGCGATCAGCGCGCAGGCTGGACGGACGTGACGTGGAAGCTCGGAGATCAGGGCTTGGACCTTGCCTCGTCTATTCAAGTCGACCTCAATCGCGAGACGAAGGCCAATGCCAATAGTCCGGGCCAGTTACTTTATGTCCGCTCGCCTGGTCTTGGGCTAGATCAAGCCTTTGCGTCCGGCGATGACCTTCGTTCAAGCGATGACGTGCGAGTGGCATCCAACACCAAGACCTTCGTCGCCGCCATGGCCCTGCAACTGGTTGAGGCGGGAAAGGTGCAATTGGATGGCCCGATTGGCCCAGCGCTGTCCCCTGCGGTCAAGGCGATGCTGGAAAAGAATGGCTATCAGATTGACACAATCAGCATCCGCCAACTTCTGAACCACACGTCAGGCATCCCCGATTATTTTCAGGTGCCCTTGTTTGAAGTCCTAGCGTTGGTGCCTAACGCTTATGGCCTATCGGCCCATTGGACCGCAGAGAACGAGATCTGGTTTGCCGTAACCTTCGGCCGCAAGGACGTAGTGGGTGAGAATTTCAACTATTCCGATACCAATTATTTGATCGCCGCAGACATCATCAAGCAAGCGACAGGCTCGCCGTCGATTGGTGTGGCCGCGCGCAAGATGTTGGCTTGGCCAAAGATTGGTGCAGATGAGACCTATTGGGAGGCGATGGAGGCAGAGCCTGCAGGCACGCGCCGGGCCGTGCAGTATCGCGGTGCGATCAAAGATTCCGATGTAGACGTGTCCTACGATCAATATGGCGGTGGTGGCCTTGTGATGAGCATGGATGATCTGGGCCGAGCCACGCGCGCTGTTGTGCTGGGCGAGGTGTTTACCAATCCTGTCGCAACGCGCCTGTTGATGCAAACGCCTGGGCCAGATCCAAAAGGCGAGGGATATGGCCTTGGGTTATACCCAACTAAATTGCATGGAGAGTTGTGTTGGGGGCATGGGGGCTATTGGGGCACCGCGGCTGTTCATTGTCCGCGTTTAGACCTCACGCTTGCGCGCTCCACTGGCCAAGCCAATGCTCAGCAAACCGATCGCGAGGGTTCGGGCGCTTTGTCAGCCTTGATCTTAGCCGCTCAAGCGGCAGAACGTGGGCGCGTTAAGGCAACCAACGACTGACGGGCTTGGTCGATTTCATGGCGGGTGGTGCAGCGCAGGACCTGCCCACCTTGGGCTTGGATTTTTTCTGCGGCGACGACATATTTGGGCCTGCGACTATAGTGGGTCGAAAGCGCCCAGCGGATTGGATGGTCGGCGCGGACAAGACGCGGCCAATCCTCACGACAGCCGTCAAATACGTCCCGATCCTTAGCTGAAGCCCGGCGGATCGAGCGCGGAATCACTTGCGCCATCACCAGCCACAAGGGCAAATCCATCCAGACTAAATGGGTGACACGGGGCAATACGATGGGGCGCGTCACCGAATAATTGCCAGCCAAGACCCAATCTCTTTGAGAGGTGGCTTGATCCACATCGGCCAAAAAGGCCTCAGTCTCTTCTCTCGAGCGGTCATACCAGCCCGGCCGCCAATTGATCACGTCTAGCTCAAGATGGGCGATCCCAGCCTCACCCGCCAGCTTTTCAGCAAAAGTCGACTTACCAGAGCCGCTGGTGCCGATCACTAGGACGCGGAGACCGGGTTGGGTGGTGTTGAACTCGGCCATGGAAGTTGCAGACTCTTTTCAAGTTGACATTCAAGTCGACATCTTACGCGGCTTTTATCTCAGATAAATCTAGCGAGCCATCGGAGCGGTGAACAATTCCAGAATTAGTTGATATGAGCAAATCGAAAGCTTATCGAGGCGGAGCTGCCCTCGAATTCACAAAAAAGTGAACATTATTTCACAAAACTGAATCCCAATAGACGTCGATCTGTCACGTCCAAACAGTATCGCGGCCCTTGGAACAGGTGTGTTGCACCTGCGAAAGGGGATTCCAATGACCACTAAGTTTACACGCGCTGCCCTCATGGGCGCAGTTGGCTCGCTTGCATTACTTGCAGCGACTGCAGCGACCGCTCAATCGGCGGCAACCGCAACTGCTGCAACAGCGGAAGAAAAGGCCGCTGAAACCATCGTCGTGCGTGGTGCTCGCCCAATCCTGGAGTCCGACCGCGCCGCACTGCAAGTCCAGCGCAACGCGCCTGCGCTTGTCAGCGTCCTATCTGCCGATGAGGCCGGTCGCTTGGCCGACCAAAATATTGCCGATGCTGTAAGCCGTCTGCCCGGCGTCGCCGTCGAGAAGGATCAAGGCCAAAGCCGCTATGTGAATTTGCGCGGCCAGCCCCGTCGCTGGGTGACGTATTCGATCGACGGTATGAGCGTTGTGTCCCCAGAAGGGCGCGACACGCGCTTTGACAACATACCTACCGCAATCGCCAGCCAAGTTTCGGTCAACAAGGCCATCACACCTGATATGTCGGGCGATACAGTCGCTGGCAACATTAACATTCGTACCCGCTCTGCCTTTGACTATCGCGGACGCCGGATTATTGGTGGTCTTTCGCTTGGCCAAGTTGAGTTGGGGGGCGGCCGCGAAATTGATGCGTCGTTAGTAGTGGCGGACCGCTTCTTCGACGGTAAGCTGGGCCTCTTGGGGCAAGTGTCCTTCTATGAACGTGAAATGGTCACCGATAACTGGGAGACCGACCCCTATCTTAGGCCTGGTAGCGCGACGTCTGGAATTGATCGTCGTCCAGGTTCCGAGACCCGCCGTTGGGCCCGCGAACATGAGAACAAGCCCTACCGTTTGACCCGCGGCAATATTTCCGGCTCGGTCCGGGCCGACTGGCGACCAACTGAGCAAGATACCTTGTTCGCTCAATCCGTATACAGTCAGTTTACTGATATTGAGCTGCGCAACAACTACATTTTCCGGTTTGACAACGGCGCAACAAATACCCCCAATGCCGCCTGCACTGGGACTGTGACCACGATCGTAACCAGTGCCGCCAATGACATTTGCACCGGCAACTTGCCGAACAAAGGCACCGTCTATGGCGTCCGGATGAACTGGAATTTTCGCACGGGTGACATCAAGGAATACATCTTTACCAATACGATTGGTGGCAAGCATGCGCGTTTTGGTTGGGACGTCGATTGGCGTTTGAATTTCACAGAGACCGAGGATGGCCAAGACCTAACCGGGACACCGTCATTCGAGAGTCCCTCCACCGTCACCTCGCGACCAACTGTCGATTATGACTTCACGGATGTGACCAATAATAAGGTGCGTCTGTTCAACACAGTCTTGACAGGCACGACCCGCTCAAAAGGACCTGCGGTCAGCAGCGTCGAGGCCTTCCCGATGCTATTCATCGATATCATAGATGCCGAGGGCGGTGACCTGACAGCGGCTTGGACTGGTAAGTTCGACGCCAGCCGTGACATCAGCCTGTTTGGCTCTGAAGCGACATTAAAGGTCGGTGGCTTGTACACCACGCGCGACAAGAAGCGGCGCTTGACCCAATATCGCGCCCGCGCCGCTGACTTCACGGCTGCCGGTGTCGCTTTGCCGACCTATAATGACCTTGCCATCGATACCG
>JBEIEG010000030.1:0-15177 GCA_040383035.1 Hyphomonadaceae bacterium
CTTACCTTGATAGTGGTTGATCGAGACGTTGCCACGATACTTGGGCAAGCCTTGCTCAAGCTGCAGCAGACCTGCCGAACCATCGGCTTCGATACCGGCCAGACGCTCACCACGGGTGATGTCGGTTTCGGTCCAGTTGGCTACCAAGTTCAAGCTGGTCTTGCCGCCAAACAGGTCGAGCGGGTAGGACGCAACAAAGTCAACGCCTTGGGTCGTGCTGTCCACGCCGTTGACGAAGTATTTGAAGTTGGTGAAGTCCGAGGTCAAACCACCGATCGCGTTGACTGCCGCCAATTGGGTTGGCGTCAGAGCGGCGATTTGCGCAGGCGTCAAAGGCACGCCCGAACGCAAACGAATACGATCTTCCATTTTGATGTTGAAGTAGTCGACGGTAAGTTTCAGGCCACCGAGGTCCAAAGCACCACCCAAGGAGAAGTTCTTGGATTCTTCAGGCTTCAATTCCTTACCGCCTAACAATTGACCCAGAACGCTGGTTGGCGACACCGTACCAGTGTTTGCCAAAACGCCGCCGATCAAGCTGGTTGTGGTGTTCACCACATTGGCTTGGCCTGGGGTTGGTGCACGGAAACCGGTCGAGTAGGTTGAGCGCAGGGTCAACACATCGGTAGCCCGCAACAAGCCAGAAAGCTTGTAATTGGTAGTTTGGCCGAAAGTGTCGAAATCCTCAGTACGGACTGCTGCACCCAGAACCAATTTCTCGGTCACGTCTGCTTCCAAGTCGATGTAGAAAGCGGTGTTGGTCCGGTCCCATACGCCAGCGTCAGATGGACGGAAGCCGTTGAAGCCGTTCGAACCGATCGAGAAGCCTTGGTTCACATAAGGACCAACGGTGTAAGAAGCCGCATCCCCTGCGATCAACTCAAACTCTTCATTGCGCCATTCAAAACCACCAGCGATGTTCAGGTCCGAAGCAAAGCCCTTGACCGGAACAGCATAGCTCAAGTCGATGTTGAAGTTCTTTTCAGTTTGAATTTGCTGACCGGGGGTGAACTCGGTTGGCGAGTCGGGGCCCAAGGACGCGTTGATCGTGTTGTTGATATGGAAGGTCACATCATTACGACCGGCGCTGAAGCTGACGTCATAGTTCAACTTGCCAACACTGCCCTTGGTACCAATGGCACCGGCGTAATCCACTAACTCACCGCCAAAGCGTGGGGTGAAGCCGCCGGGGAATTTCTCGATGAAGGCAAAGCAGGTTGGATCCGATTTGATTTGGGCAATCAGGGCTGCTTCGTTTGCTGCACCGATGCGGATAACCGGGCAGGTGGTGCCCGAGCCCGGGGTGGTGTCAGCAATCAGACGGGTCGTGCCACCGTCATTGGAGAACACGCCACCGCGGGTGTTTGGGTTGCGATAGTAGAAACCACCATCGGTTTCGCGTGTGCCATAGTTGCCGAAGGCATAGATGCTGCGGCCATTGCCAAGGTCGAAACCGGCGTTGACGAACGCTTTATAGTCGCTCTTCAACTCTGGCTGACCCCAGATTTGGGCTGGGTTAGGGATGGCCGTGTTACCAGCGGCTGCCAAAGCAGCCGCGTCGCTGCGCTGTACCGAGCGGCTGGTGGCACCATTTTGACGATACTCAAGGCTGATGTTGGCAAAGCCATTCTCGCCAAGGCCAAGGCCGAAATTGCCAGCAACTTGATAGCTGGTGCCATCGCCTTCGTAGAATTGGCCGTACTTGGCTTCAACTTCGGCGCCGTCCGAATCGGTGCGCAAGATAAAGTTCATCACGCCGGCGATTGCGTCAGAGCCATATTGAGCCGCTGCACCATCGCGCAGGACTTCAACTTGCTTCAGAGCAATGCTGGGGATCGAGGAAATATCTGGACCTTGTGCACCGTCGGAAACACCACCGCCCAAGAAGTTGATGACGGCAGCGCGGTGGCGGCGCTTACCATTCACTAGAACCAAGGTCTGGTCAGGTGCCAAGCCGCGCAAGTTCACTGGACGCACGATCGACGATGCGTCGTTGATCGCTTGGGTGTTCACATTGAAAGATGGAACTAGGTTGCGGATCAGGTTGGAGGTGTCGGATTCACCTTGCTTGGCGATTTCAGCGCCGCCGATGATGTCGACAGGAGCGGGGGTGTCAGCAGCAGAGCGCGACACGCGGCGCGTACCCGTAACAATGATAACTTCCTGTGCTGCCGGTTCATCAGCCGCTGCAGGTGCCGCTTGAGCGACAGCGAATTGGGGAGCCGCTATGATCAGTGCGGATGCTACCGACAGGGCCAGCAAGCTTGTACCGCTCAGTTTTGTCGTTTTCTTCATGGATGTTTTATCCTTAATTATGTCATATCGAAGTCAGTTTTGAAAAATTCCTGACTGTCAGTCGTTATCTCACGAAAATGTTATGACAAGGCGCGCAACATCCAAATTTCTAAAATTTGGTAGTAAATTCACGGTTCGAGCAACTTTGAGTCCAACTTGTTGCAGAACGGTCACAAATTTGTGATTGGCATGCATGAAAATTGTGCAATCGTTTGTGGTTGCAGTCCGTGTATCACGGTCACTCTGCTGAGATCAGGGCTTCTGCGCGACTCAAATCGACACTTACCAATTGCGACACGCCGCGCTCTGCCATCGTAACGCCAAATAGGCGGTCCATGCGTGCCATGGTGATAGGGTGGTGGGTGATAACGATGAAGCGGGTTTCTGTCCGCTGACGCATTTCGTTCAACAAGCGGCAATAGCGATCAACGTTGGAATCATCCAAGGGCGCATCGACTTCGTCAAGGACGCAGATCGGTGCAGGATTGGACAAGAAGACCGCAAAAATCAGGGCTGAGGCCGTCAGGGCCTGCTCGCCACCACTCATCAAGGTGAGACTCTGCAGCTTCTTTCCTGGTGGGCAAGCATAGACTTCCAACCCGCCGCCCAACGGATCATCGCTTTCGGTTAAGCGCAGTTCAGCTGTGCCGCCGTCAAATAAGGCCTCGAACAGGACTCGGAAGTGGCCATGCACAGTATCAAAAGCCGCCACGAGGCGTTCCTTGCCCTCTTCATTGATCTGGTCGACACCGCCGCGTAGCTTGGTGATTGCAGAAGTCAGATCGTCCTTATCAGCAACCAAGGCGTCTAACCGGGCTTCTTGTTCGGCTACTTCTTCGTCTGCCCTAAGGTTGACGCCACCTATGGCTTCTCGGTCATACAGCAGTTTTGCGAGCCGTTGCTCGGTCGCATGGATCGTGGTTTGGTCAAACGCTTCACCCATGGCTGAGCGGGCACGGCGTTCGCAATCCGCAGGATCCATTTGAAGGGCGCGGCGGATCTCATCGCTCAATTCTTGGAGCCGTTCGGTGGCAGATTCGGTCCGGATCGTGGCAGCTGCTCGGGCTTCTCGTGCTGCGGACAGAGCTTGGCTAGCTATCCGGTCTTGGTCGCGCAGGCTTTTGATTGCCGCTTCAGTTTGGCTCAATGCATCATCTGCTTTGGCTTTGCGGGCTTGCGCAGCAGGAACCTGCGACAATAATTCGCGCTGGCGCTTTTCAATCTCAACAGGCGCATCCGTCGCGGCTTGCTTGCGCGTCATCGCTTTGCCGCTTTCTTGGTCCAACTCAGAAAGACGCGCTTCGGCAGCTCTTAAACGCGTCTGCCAAGAGGCCAAATCACGCTGTAAACTGGCTTCTTGGCTATCGCGCGCTTGGGCGCGGGTCAGGATTTGGTTCAAGCCTGTTTGAGCTTGATTGGCCCGCGCGCGCGCATCCTGCGCCTCAGCTTGCACCTCATTCAACTGGCTATTGTCTTCCTCTGGCGGCAGGGCGGCCAGAAGTTCTGCAGCCACATCGACCAGTAAGCTCGCTTGGTTTTGCTCTTCAGTGGCAGCAGTAGCGCTGACTTCGGCTTGTTCAAAGCTGGCTCTGGCTCGGGCAAAGTCTGCCTCTAGGCGGGCAATGCGATCTCGTGCCCCGGCAACGGCTCCAAAAGCCCGTGGCGCCTCTGCGCGAGCATGGCGAGCTTGAGCCCGCTTTTGATCCGCTTTCGCACGCGCTTCGGCCGCAGTTTTAGCAAGGCCTTGGGCGGTTTCTTGTGCCGCGGGGACTTGGGACTTTAGAGCTTCAAGGCGCGTACGTTGCTCCAGCTCAACTGCCGCAGATGAGATCGCATCTTTGCGCCGGACAAACCCATCCCAACGCCGCATATCTCCTTCGACTGTGACAAGTCGGCCGCCGGTCGGCAGATCCAATAGGCTATCAAACAAGGCACTATCAACCAAGCCAATCCCCGCCAGCCGCGCTTCCAATTGCGGCGGTACTTGCGTGATAAAGGCGGTCAGCGCTTGGACCCCATCAGGCCACAGAAAGTCGCGTACCTCCTGACCCGTCCAAGCGGCTGGGGCGTTCGCATCCAGGGCTGCTTGTAATTCATCGCCAAAGGCGGCCGCTAATGCGCGCTCATAACCGGCTTGAGGCCGAATAGTATCGAGTACCTTGGCCCAAGAGCCTGCGACCGGCTTTTTGGTCATGGCTTCCAGCGCTTTAAGTTCCGACGTCAGTCGGTCGAGCTGGTTCTGCGCTTGACGGGCAGCTTCGCGCGCCTCTGTCTCGTGGCCCGCAGCTTCTTCAGCGTCTTTCTCGCTCTGATCTGCGCGCTCTGCCGCTGCATTTGCGGCGTCAGTGATGGCTTCGGCTTCTTTGCGCGCAATGGTCAGAATATCGTCATTCGGCAGGCTTTGGCGCAGCCTCGCAACTTCCGCTTCCATGCGCGCAACAGCTTCTTGCCGACGCCGGAGTTGGCCCTTGGCATCTTCAAAGGCCCGCGTCTGCGCATTGCGTTCCGCGACAGCGGCCGCGCGCTGCGAGATGGCTGCCGTCAAGGCCGCTTCGGCAGCCTCGCGTTGCTCGTTTGCCTGCGCCGCAATGGCTTTGGCTTGAGCGATCTCGCTATCCAGAGCCCCGCGGTCAGGCAGGTTTGCTAGGGCTTCAGTGACCTGTTGGAGATTTTGGGTCGCATCTTCAAACAGGGTTTGTTCCCGCGCTTTATCGTTGCGAATGCGCGCGATGTCCGCTTCAGCAGCGTGCAGGGCATCCCGCGCACTTTGAAGATCGCGCTCGCATGCGATCCGCTGGCCCTCCAGTCGGCGCAGGATGGCCTCGGCTACGGCTTGTTCTTCGCGCAGCCCGCCCAGACTTTCGTCCGAGTTCTCTGCTGCCGAAGCGGCCTTATTGGCGGCTATGGTGGCGTCCGCCAGCTCTTGTTCGGCTTTGCGCTGGTTTTCTTGCGCTAGAGTCAGGGCGGATTGGGCTTCGTTGTAGCGCTGCGCGAACAGGAAGGTTTCCAGCGTGCGGATTTCCTCAGCGACTGCACGATACTTTGTCGCTTGGCGGGCTTGGCGGCGCAGACCATTCAATTGGTCCTGCATCGCTTGGATGACATCGTCGAGCCGCTCTAGGTTCGTTTGCGCACCACGCAGTTTCAGTTCTGCTTCATGGCGGCGCGTATAGAGACCCGAAATACCTGCCGCCTCTTCCAAAATCCGGCGCCGGTTTTCAGGCTTGGCATTGATCAATTCGCTGACTTGGTTTTGCCTGACCAAAGCAGGGGAATTCGCCCCCGTGGAGGCATCCGCAAATAAAAGTTGCACATCCCGTGCACGCACTTCTTTGCCATTGATCTTGAAGCTAGAGCCAGCAGCGCGACGGATCTTGCGGGAAACCTCGAGCACTGGATCTTGGTCAAATGGCGCCGGAGCACGGCCTTCGCGATTATCTAGGCTGATGACCACCTCGGCAATGTCGCGGGCAGGGCGCTTATCGGTGCCTGCGAAAATCACATCATCCATTTCGCCGCCGCGAAGGGCGCGGGCCGACGTTGCCCCCATCACCCAGCGCAAGGATTCAAGAATATTGGATTTGCCGCAGCCATTAGGCCCAACAATGCCTGTAAGGCCAGGTTCGATTTTTAAATGCACGGGGTCCACAAAGGACTTAAACCCGACCACGCGTAAATCGGTTACCCTCATGGCTTTTTAGCCTTGGGTTTGACCTTTGTTGGCGCTTTTGCTTTAGCTGGCTTCCCAGCAGGCTTTGGTGTTAGGGCGGCAAGCGCGGAATCTACGGCGCGGCCAACTCCTTCAACATCATAAGGTGGAGCCAATAGGGTTGCGCCCTGGGCAGTTTGAATGAAGAGCGTAGGGGTGGCTTGAACCCCCATCTCCTGACCCTTCACGGATTGCTGATTGACGGCATCAGCATGGGATTGGGTGCGCAAGCACACATCTGCTTGGGCTGCATTCATGCCGCTTGCTTCTGTAAAGATCGAATAGACCGCATCCTTCGCGCCCGTTCCTTGTTGGGCAGCGTCAAAAATGACCTTTTGCTTTTGGAAGAAAGCATCCACGACACGATGATAAGCCTTAGGCCCTGCACACCGGGCTAAGCTATGAAGGGGATAAGAAAGCCCCATCGGTGGAGTTGGAAAGGCGCGAAACACATAGCGTACGCGACCTGTGTCGACATAAGTTGCCTTTATCTTGGGCAAGACTTGATTATTGAAGTCTGCGCAATGCGAACAGGTGAGGCTGCCATATTCCAGCAGTGTCACTTGCGCGCGTTCTGACCCCAAGGCCCAATCCGCCACTGGGGCAGCGGCTACAGGTGCTTTTGGCCTTTCTGTAGCGACCGCCCAATCGCTTGGAACCGCCAAGGTGGCGAGCCCCGCGATTAGGCAAGCGGCCGCCCGTGCCTGCCAGTGTATGGCGCGGCGACAGTCCTGCAACGGGCGGCGCTGGTGCAACGGCCTAAAACCTTACTTCGCCTTAGCCAGTGCCGCGTCGAGTGCCTTACTGACATCATCAGCTGTCATTTCGCGGCCACCTGGGGCTTCAAAACTCTCACCATTGATGAAGATAGCTGGAGTACCCTGTACGCCCGCTTTGACGCCACCTTCTTGCACTTCCACCAAAACTTTGAGCAGATCTTGATTGGCCATGCAGGCGTCAAACTGGGACTCATTCATACCAACCGAAACCGCGACGTTCAAAAGCGCTTGTTTGGCACCCGATGGACCTTGGGCTTGTGTGACCAAATCCTGTTGCCCGCGCATCAATGCGTCAATGACTTGGTCGCGCTTTTCACCACCCGCACACCGCGCCAACAAATGGCCAGCGGTTGCCAGTTCAACCGGCATCGTTGGGAATTCGCGGAACACGTAACGGACTTTTCCAGGTGTGATATACTTTTCCTTGATAGTTGGCAGGACGTTCGTATGGAAATTGGCGCAATGCGGACACGTGATCGAAGCATATTCAATCATCACCACTTTGGCGTCCTTAGAGCCCATGGGAAAATCGCTAGCAGTCTCCAGCGCGCTGCCTGGCGCACCCCCAGACTTGCCGCCAGCCGATGGGCTACAAGCGCTCAAAGCTAAAGCTGCGGCAACGACGGCGAATTTGGCTGCAAAACCAAAAGTGCGGTATGGTATAGACATCTGGTCACTCCTTTTGCGCCTGCATCGTATGGAGGCGAGGCCGCTTTGTCATCCGAAGAGCCCTTATCGGGCAAGGTCATCATTTAGTCGATAGATGCGGTGGCTTCGGCCAACCGAGTCAAGGCTGCTTTCAAGCTCGGTTGTGTCACCTGTTCAAGCTGTTCATCCAGTTTTCGCTGCTCAGTGGCGTTCAATTTTCTTTTTGAGGTTGTCGCGGGTGCCTTTACTGCTTGTTTGAGTGGCGCACGAACTAAGGACAACTTCTTGATTTTACTGGCCCCGGCGAGTCGAACCAGTCCGACAATTTCAGCTGAACGCATCGAAAGCAGGGGTGCTGCCGCGGCAACGACCTTTAGAACCAGTGTTTCGCCCTTAATCTGATCGGGCTGACAAATGGTTGCAATCTTATCACCCACAATCTCGGCCCAGCGGGCTTGCAACTCGCGCGCGGTCATGCCCGCCTTACGTTGATCATGCGGAACCAGGTTGGCGATGAGGCGCGCTACCGGCGGTGGTCCTGCCCAAACGGGTTTACCGCGCCGTTGGGACAGCCAAGCAGTAGCCGCAACCTCTAAGCTTGGGTCAAAGTTTTGGTCGTTGTGATCCGGCTCTGGCATAGAGGATGCTTACCCTATTCAGCGCCACTCTGCGAGGGCCTGATGTATTTGATTGGCGAAGCAGCTAGGGACGGGTCATGGACAAACCGCCGCCTGAAATGATTACCGTCCTGCGACACCAATTACTGGCTTGGTATGACGCACATGCACGTCAACTGCCGTGGCGCGTGCCACCGAATGAGGGCCAAGCGGGGCGACGCCCGGACCCTTACCATGTGTGGCTATCGGAAATCATGTTGCAGCAAACCGGGGTTGTGACGGTTAAGCCTTATTTTGCTGCCTTCCTGGCACGCTATCCGAAGTTGGAAGACTTAGCGGCAGCGCCCTTGGACGATGTTCTGGGACTGTGGGCCGGGCTTGGCTATTATGCGCGGGCTCGCAATCTGCACGCAGGGGCCAAAGCGGCTGCAGCATTGGGCGGATTTCCAGCCTCTCTAACAGGCTTGCTCGCGATCAAGGGCGTTGGTCCCTATACGGCCGCAGCGGTAGCTGCCATCGCCTTTGACTTGCCCCATGTGCCTGTGGACGGAAATGTTGAGCGCGTATTGTCGCGCTTGTGGTTGATTGAGGCGGCTTTGCCAGCAGCCAAACCTGTCTTTCGCGATGCGGCGTCCAAATTTGAGGATCCCTTCAGACCGGGGGATTTCGCCCAAGCGATGATGGATCTAGGGGCGACAATTTGTACGCCACGGAACCCGGCGTGTGGGCTTTGTCCGTGGTCTGGAAGTTGTGCCGCTTATGCGAACGGATCTGCGGCTGACTATCCCAAGAAGCAAGCCAAAAAGGCTAAGCCTGTTCGCTTTGGCGTCGCCTTTGTTTACCTCGACCCCAAAGGTGTTTTGGTGCGTCGCAGGCCAAATGAAGGTCTGTTGGGTGGCATGTTGGAGGTACCAAACTTCGCTTGGCGCGATACGCCTTATGAGAAGATTGAAATCGTGACTTCGGAAATTGATCCAGATGCGAAGTGGATTGAGGGCGAACCTGTTCGCCACGTTTTCACCCATTTCGAACTTCGGATGCGTGTATTCGTCATCCAGCACGCCCAAGTGCAGAGCTTAGAAGGCTATCATCATTTGGCATTAGGGGACTTGGGGACGGCGGCTCTGCCCAGTCTGATGCAGAAGATTATCGCTTCGGGTCAACTCGCTCTCGATTAGGCGAGCACTCGCTAAGCCGCCATTGAACGACGCTTCTGCTTAGTTTTTTCCTCGAAAATTGGTTCGGGGACACGGTGAGAGTTGGCAAACTGCAAGATGGTTAACTCAAACATCGAGCCGACATTCGGTTCGCTGGTAGCCTTCACATCTCCACCCATCAATCGAGCGAGCTTGCGCGTGATGGCCAGCCCAAGGCCCGTGCCACCAAATTTCCGTGTCGTTGAATCATCTGCCTGCACAAACGGGTTAAAGATGCGCGACACTTGCTCAGCCGTCATACCAATTCCATTGTCTTTGACTTGGAATAGCAAATGATCGCCTCGCTGCTTCAGCTCAAGCGTGACTACCCCATGGCTGGTAAACTTCGCCGCGTTCGTGGCAAGGTTGTAGAGGCATTGTCTCAACCGCATCGGGTCCCCGTGGGCGCTTGTGATCGGTTCAGAGTGGATGGCGAGCACATTGCCATTGGCCTCAAGAAGCGGACGTATGGTGTCGGCAACTTCTTGCAGGATAGCCGTCGGAGAATAGGGTATCACTTCGGTCTCCATCGAACCGGCTTCAATTTTTGACAAATCTAAGATCTGGTTGATGACGCCCAGCAAATGCTTGCCTGCACTTTTGATCCGTTCTGCATCGGCACGGCTCCGTGACTGGTTTGTGCCTTGCAGGTCTTCTTCAAGAATCTCTGCATAGCCAATCACGGCATTAAGGGGGGTGCGCAATTCATGACTCATAATGGCCAAGAACGCAGACTTCGCCTTATTGGCGGCAACTGCACTTGCCCGTTCTGCTTCGGCCTCCAGCCGCCCGGCTGCATCAATGCGCAAACGCTCGAATGCGCGGGATAAGGCACCTACTTCATCCGCCCGTTCTTGAAGCGGTGTTTCCTCGCTCAGGTCACCGCCGACGAAGCGCTCAGCGACTTGGGTAAGAATGGTCAAAGGCTTGGTGACGCGGAAGCTTAAAAAGGCGAACACAAAGACCAATGCCACCGAAAACAGAAAAGATGTTGCGAAGAGCGATTGGTTTCGCGCCGTCTCAAGGCGCTCAATCCGTTCTTCTAAAAGACTGGTTAGTTCGGACGCAACAATCAGGCTGACGTCATGAAATTGCTTGCGCGCCTGCCATTCAAGTGAGGCGGCAACTTTGGGGTCAAAGGTCTCAGTCCCGCTTGACAGGCGGCGCGTATAAACGTCTAGGCGCTCTAAGGCATGAATACCTTCCGCAAATTCGCTTTGGAAAATGCTTAGTCGATCTGAGCGACGTGAATGGCGTAAACTGGACGAAGCTGAATCTTGAAGATGGCTGATCGCCACCCGATAGCCGCCACTTAGGCTTCGAAGCTCATTGCCATCGGTCGTGACATTTGTTTTGTTGTTACTCTGGAAATAGCCCATCGCCGCGGCTTTGGCGTCCAAGATCGCTTGGGTCTCTGGCAATCTAACGATCAGCAAGTCCATGAGGTAGTAGGAATCGAGCTCGGGATCCAAGATCAAATTGGACGCGTCTCCAACTTGACTGGTCAGCGTCCGAAGATTTGAGCGGGCGGTGTTGACCGCGCCGATCTCAGCTTTGCCGCTGGCTGCAATTTCGAGCAAATCTTCTGAAACTTGTTCGACTGTGGATTCAGTAAAAAATGTTTGGCCAAAGCGGCTGTGAGCTCGCTTTAGGTCCGACACAGAGATGAAAAGCTGTGAGGTTAGCGCGCCACTGGTTTCGGACTGAAACATTGCTTGGCCAAGGCTGATGTCGGCCTTGTTGATGGCCTTGGCCATTTCAACGCCTCGAATTTCTTTTTGCGCAAAGTCGATAACTTTCTGCTGTTCCTTCAAAAACAAGACAAGCAGAAGTGCAATCGGTGCAAGAAAAGCAGCAACCGCAACCGTCAGGCTGGCTGTCAAATTGAAAGCACGAGGAGGCACGATACGCAGGCTCATTACCCTGCATATACGACCCTGAGGTTATTATTGCGCTAAAAATGATTGGGAAATTGCGTGCAAACGGGCCGATTTGTAGGCGGCCCGTTGCAATTTTTGGCTTTTAGGCCGCCATCCGAGCGCGCATTTCACGCCGCAACGTGTCAATTGGAACGAGCCCGGCATCGGTGCGGAGATGCCAATAGGTCCAGCCGTTGCAAGCAGGGGCATGTTGAACTTGTGCACCCACCCGATGGATAGAGCCGACCATTTCGCCGGCCATGATCGAACCATCTGCGCGCACGCGGGCGGCGACATCGCCGCGCGGTGAGTATATCGCATCGCCGGCGCGCAACAGGCCTTGTTCCACAATAGCACCAAAGGGTACGCGGACCTCGTCCTTTTTCGATTTCATAACCGCGAGGTCGTCGAGATGTCCGGGCTCAACCCGCGAAATGCGTTGCTCGGCGGCCAAGGCATAGCCAGCGTCACGCTCCAAGCCGATCCAACGGCGGCCCAAAGCTTTAGCCACTGCTCCTGTGGTGCCAGAGCCGAAGAAAGGATCCAAGATCAGATCGCCTGGCTTGCTGGCGGCCATCATGATCCGATGCAGCAGAGCTTCTGGCTTTTGAGTTGGGTGTACTTTCTTGCCTGCTACGTCCTTTAGGCGCTCGTGCCCAGAGCAAATGGGGATCGACCAATCGGAGCGCATTTGCAAGTCGTCATTTAGAACCTTCAGCGCATCATAATTAAATGTATAGCGCTTTTGATTGGCCGATTTGGTTGCCCAGATCATGGTCTCATGCGCGTTTTGAAAGCGGGTACCTTTGAAATTTGGCATTGGATTGGTTTTGCGCCAGATGACATCGTTCAAGATCCAGAAGCCTTGGTCTTGTAAGGTCGCGCCCACACGGAAGATGTTGTGGTACGAACCGATCACCCAGATCGTGCCGGTGTCGGATAGGCAGCGTCGCGCTGCAGCCAACCAAGCCTTGGTAAAGGCGTCATAGGTTGCGAAATCAGCAAACTTGTCCCAGTCGTCATCGACGCCGGCAACTTTAGAATTGTCGGGACGGGTCAGATCGCCACCCAGTTGAAGATTGTAAGGGGGGTCTGCAAAAATCATATCGACAGAGCCTTCAGGCAGGCTGTTCATGAGCTCGATGCAATCGCCAATCAAAATGCGGTTTTCATAATTTGCTGACATTCTTTGCCCCTTTGAGTGTTAGGGGCAATTGAATCTATTAGGGTTAAAAAAGGATTCACAAATCGAGTCAGTGATTCTTTTTTTCTGCAATCCTGCAGTAAAATTTTTTCCACGTTGGCCACCCTCTGAAGGTGGATGTCAGAGGGCGGCGCGCGTTAGATCGCCTCAGGGCTTAGGCGATCCTCGGTAGCAGGCCTTTGGAAAGGCCCGGTCCGAACTTAGCGGCAGCTGCGATAACGATTTGGTGATGCACCCGGGCCACCCCGGATGCCCGGAGGGTTTTCCCAATTTGTACCGCGACCACCAATGGGTCCTGGTGGATTATTGTCGTTGTCGAACCAACAGCGCGATTTTTGGTTCCAGAACCCGTATGACGGGTGCCAATAGCCGAAATGGGCGTTGTAGTAATAGCCGTGATGATGGAGCGCGAAGGTGTAGCGCGTCCCCTTGTGGCGGTAAATGCGATCAGGTGAAGCGCCGGGGCCACCGCGGGGGCCAGGTGGGTTTTCCCAATTGGTGCCGGGGCCACCTGCGGGACCGGGGGGATTATTGTCGCGATCCTTGGCCTCAGCGGGGACACCCGACAAGAGGACGAGAGCCGCGGCGGCAGCAAACAAGCTTTGAATAGGTTTCATTTCACATCTCCATAGGTTTGTTCCCGTCGAGATAAGAAACGTCTTTTGTGGCGCTGTTCCGTCTGCAGTGGATGCAATGTTGCAGAAGTTTAATGTTGCAGGCCCTGCAGGACTTTCGCGACCGGCCTGTAACTCAGCCGATGGATCGGGCAGGGGCCCAAACGTTCTAAGGTTAGCTGATGGGCTTTAGTGCCGTATCCCTTATGCTGGGCGAAGCCATAGCCGGGATAGAGATCATCTGCCTCGGCCATAAACCGATCGCGCGCGACTTTCGCCAGAATTGAAGCAGCTGCAATAGACAGCGAGAGCCGATCGCCGCCGATCACGCAAAAGCTGGGGCAAGGAAGCATCGGGGCGCGATTGCCATCGATCAGCGCGAGACTGGGAGCCTTGGCTAAGCCTTGAACCGCTCGAGCCATGCCTTCTAAGGTCGCTTTGAGAATATTTGTAGAATCAATTTCTTGCGCAGAGATCATCACAATACAGCTTGCCAAAGCTTGATCCTGAATGACGTCATACAAGGCTTCGCGTCGAGCGTGGGTCAAGCGTTTGGAATCATCAACTCCGCTTGGAAGATCATTAGGGTTCAGGATGACGGCGGCAGCCGCAACAGGGCCCGCCCAAGGCCCGCGTCCGGCCTCATCAATCCCGCACACCGAATGTAGCGGCACGCGCAATTGATTGGCATAGTCTGTTTCAAGGGTCAGGTCGGGCATCGCTGCAACACTATGCCGGATTCGGCCAAGAATTCGCATCTCTCCCTCATTCGCCCCCTTTCTTATCTCGGGCGGATTGCTATGGTCGGTTAACCGAATAGGAAGCACCCATGAGCAGCAAGATCGAGCCAAGCCAGTTTGACGCCTACTCCAAGGCTGAGACCGACGAACCTTTTTTCACGCTTCTGGCACGTGACCCCATCGCACCATCCTTAGTCGAGGCGTGGGCTTACCTGCGTTCTGGCCAGATCGGGGCCGCAGAGATTGCGTTCAAGCAAGCTGTGGACGCGGCAACCCATATTGATCCACAAATGCCGGGTGAAGCTCAGATTCGCTCTGCCTTTGAGGTTGCTGACGAGTGCCGCCAGTGGGCCCGTTCAAAAATGGTGTCAGGACGCCGGTAAACCATGACTTCTGCCCCGGATGCGGCAGTTCTGCCGCAAGGTGGGCTGTTGAAAAAACTCTTTCTATTAGCCGGTCCGGTTGCGGGATCGAATGTGCTCGTCATGTTGATGGGGTTGGTCGATGCCATTTTGGTGGGCCGCCATTCCGCGACAGAACTTGCAGAACTCGCTCTGGCGTGGAGCCTGAATGGTACAGCCTTGGTGGCAACCATAGGTCTGTTGGTGGGCGTGCAAGTTTTGGCTGCGCGCCGCTATGGCGAGAATAATCCTGCCGCGATTGGGCTGATTTGGCGGCGCGGCATCGTTACCTCGATAGCCATGGGTTTCATCTTAGCCATTGTGCTTCACTTTGGCGCTTTGTGGGCTTTGAACCATTTGGGCCAACAACCCGATTTGGCAAAAGGGGCCGCATCTTGTGCGGCTATCTTGGGTCTCAGCTTGCTGCCCAATGCCATTTATCTGACCTGCGCCAAAACCTTGGAAGCCCTATCGCGACCACGTGTGGCCCTGGCCCTGATGGTAGGTGCCAATGTCGTCAATCTCGCGCTAGCCACCTACCTTGTGCCTTTACAAGGGGCAGACGGTGCGGCTTGGAGTACGCTGGGTGCGCGATTGTTCCTAGCTGTGGGTGCCATGATCTGGCTCTTGAATATGCCAGATGCCAAGCAATTTGGATTTCTGGACTTCACCACCCGAGCAGCGCCGGGCGAGGCGAAAGAACAAGTCTCCATTGGGCTCTCGGCCGCGGGTAGTGGAATTTTGGAGGCAGGCTCTTTCAATATCCTCACGATTATCGCTGGTCTGGCTGGCGTTGTCCAAGTCGGTGCGTTCAACATTGTGATGAATATCATGTCGATCGGCTTTATGCCGGCGATGGGCATTGCGTCCGCAACTGCTGTGATCGCCTCAAACGCACGCGGCGCAGGCGATCTGGTGGGAGCGCGCAAGATCGCTTGGATTGGTCTTGGCCTGTCTGGAGTCTATGCTGCCTTGTTCTCCGTGGTGACGTGGGTTGCCGCCAAGCCGATTGCCAGCGCCTTTACAACCGATCCCAGCCTGATGGCCTATGGGGC
>JBEIEG010000031.1:0-15068 GCA_040383035.1 Hyphomonadaceae bacterium
CCGGCAGAGGAAATGCACCTAAATCATTGACAAATTTGGATTTATCGGCAATCACCACCAGATGATCGGTGGCGTGGGCGATGATTTTTTCGCGCAATAAGGCCCCGCCCCCACCTTTGAGGAGATTGAGATATTGGTCGACCTCATCAGCGCCATCGACGGTGACGTCGATCCGGTCGGCTTGGTCGACTTCGATCAACGGGATGCCGAGGCTGGCCGCGAGGCGGCGGCTGGCTTCTGACGTGGGGATTGCGCCAATGGTCAGGCCCTCGCGCACGCGCTCACCCAACATGGAGATGAAGTGATTGGCGGTAGAGCCGGTGCCAAGGCCGACGATCATACCGTCTTCAACATATTCGAGTGCCGCGGCGGCTGCCTGCATCTTGGCAAAGTCCGGCCCGGTCACGCGCCATCACCCTTGGATTTCAGTGCTTTGGCGGCGGTCTTGCGGGCGCGGAATTTGGTGGCCCAGCCTTCCAGATTGCGCTGATCGGCGCGCTCTAGGCCCAGCGCGCCGGCTGGCACGTCCTTGGTGATGGTCGAGCCTGAACCCGTCATCGCGCCTTCGCCAATCGTGACGGGGGCGACCAACATCGTGTCTGAGCCAATAAACGCATTAGCGCCGATTTCGGTGTGGTATTTGTCAAACCCGTCATAATTACAGGTGACGGTGCCGGCCCCGATATTGGTCTTGGCCCCCACGGTGACATCGCCCAGATAGGTCAGATGATTGGCCTTGGCCCCTGCCCCGATCTTGGCCTTTTTGGTCTCCACAAAATTGCCGATATGGGCGTTCTCACCAATGTCGCTGCCCGGGCGGATGCGGGCATAGGGGCCGATCAAGGCACCCTTGCGGATGAGGCAATCTTCGAGATGGGAGAAGGCGCGGATAATGGCCCCGGTCTCAACCACCACTTTGGGGCCAAAGACGACATGGGGTTCAATCGTCACATCATTGGCGACCTCTGTGTCGTGGGCGAAAAAGACGGTGTCTGGCGCGATCAGGGTCACGCCCGCGACCATGGCTTCATGGCGCTTCTTGGCTTGGAATTGGGCTTCCGCTTGGGCAAGCTCTACCCGACTATTGACGCCCAACACTTCTTCCTCAGTGCCCGGCACAGCAGTGGAGCGCAGGCCGCGGGCGCGGGCAAGGGCGACAACGTCGGTTAAATAATATTCGCCCTTGGCATTGTCGTTTTTAACCTCGGACAATAGCTCAAACAGCAAGGGTGCGGGAGCGGCCAATACGCCGGAATTGCACAGGCGCACGGCCAATTGCGCGGGGCTGGCCTCTTTGGCCTCCACAATCGCATCCAGATCGCCCGAAGCGTTTAGGATCAGGCGGCCATAGGCACCGGGGTCTGCGGCCTCAAAGCCCAGAACGGAAACGGCAAAGCCCTGCTCGAGGCTGTCAAACACTTGGGCGGCGGTTTCGGTCCGGATCAAGGGTGTGTCAGCATAGAGCACGATGGCATCACCCTCAAAGCCTTTGAGCGCATCCTTGGCCGCATTCACGCCATGGGCCGTGCCAAGGGGTGGATCCTGCAGCGCAGTGGTGCCGGGGCCGAGGCTGGCTTCTGCCACCAGCTTAGCATCTGGATTATGGCTTCCGACCACCACAATGATCTTCTCACAGCCGAGGCTTTTGGCCAAAGCAATCGTCCACGCCATCATCGGGCGACCGCCGACAGGGTGGAGGACTTTCGACAAGTTCGACTTCATGCGGGTGCCGTGTCCAGCTGCGAGAATGATGGCGGCGCGCGCGCGAGACATGGGATTTCCTTCCAGGATGCAAATGCTGATTCGGCTTGTGCCCAAACGTCTAGCCTTCTAGCCGTCGAACGGGCAGACAGGCCAGAGGCTAAACAGAAAAACCTTTCTGGGTCGAGTTGGCGAAAACCAAAGGACGATGGGACATGCGCGGAATAGATGGGCTGGCGATCTCGTTTGATCTAGACGGCACCTTAGTCGATACCGCGCCAGACCTCGTGCGCGCGACCAATGCCGTGATGGTGCGCGCCGGCCTGCCCGAGATTTCCCTGACCAGTGTGCGTGGTATGATTGGCCAAGGTGCCCGGGCCTTGGTAATCAAGGCAGGCCTTGCGGCCGGTGTTAGCTTTGATGAAGAGACATTGGCCATCCACATCGCGCATTTTTTGGAGGTCTATCAAGCGGGCCTGACGCAAGAAAGCCTGCCGTTCGAAGGCGTGATCGATGTTTTGGAAACCCTGTCAGCCAAGGGGGCGATCCTCAGCGTTTGCACCAATAAGCCAGCGCATTTGGCCCAGCCAGTTCTCGAGGCATTTGATATGGTGCGTTATTTTAAGGCGATCGTTGCCAATGGACAGGCCGGTGTGAACAAGCCCGATGGCCGCCATTTGACTTATACGATTGAGGCCAGCGGCGGCAGCGTCGACCGGGCGCTGATGGTGGGCGACAGCATCACCGACCTACAGGCCGCGCGTAATGCGTCGATCCCGGTGGTGCTGGCAACTTTTGGCTACACCATAGAAAAAGCGTCCGCCTTGGGGGCGGACGCTGTCTTTGATCATTACCATGAACTGCCTGATTTGATCGAGCAGCTTTTGATAAGATGATTTATGCGGCTTCAGTCGCAGCACGACGACGTGGCAAACCATTCACCATGTCAGAGCGCACATCGGTACGGCCCGAACGCATCGCAGGAACGAAACCTTCTTCAACCAGATCAACGCTGACGTCATAGCCACGCTCGCGCCAATACTCTTGAATCTTCAGCTTCAAACGTCGTGCGCCGTCGTTCGTGCAAAAATCGCCTTCCATTTTGGTCCTCATTTTTTTCTGTTATTGATTAGGTGAGACAAACCCACAACGAGCATCGGTTTGTTTTGGATGGCGGCTTAAACTACACAAACCTGTCACATTCAAGGCAAAAATCGACGAATTTTGATGGGACCTAATGCCCCAAAAAATCATCAAAATGGGACTTGACATAAGATTTTCTCAACATGTCCCAAAATCGAGAAAAATCGCGGTAGAAACTTCCACTTTTTTCAACATATCTAGAATTTTTTTGGTATTTCTCGGTCGATTTTCATGATTCACCGGAACTCGGGACCCTCATTTTCCAAAGTAATAGGTGCTTTGCAAATTTGCATGGAACTGATTGCGATCGGTAAATCAGGGTGAAAACCGCCGAAATGAGCCTTATCAACGGAAAATCGCCTGCCCTAGCGTCACCTTTGATCCACAGACTTGATTCCCATCTGCATCGATCTGGGGATAGCGCAGCTAAACTAAAGGCTCAGACCCACCCACAACTTTGACACACGGAATCAAGGATTGGCACCTGCCCCTCTTGACGTTACCGGCCCCAACCTTCATGACGCCGCCTCTCGCACTCAATGCCTCTTTGGCGGCACGGCGGACGGGCGATTAGCTCAGCGGAAGAGCACTGCATTCACACTGCAGGGGTCACTGGTTCAATCCCAGTATCGCCCACCATTTAAACGCACAGCTGGAAGGACAATTGGTGTTTTCCAGACGGCATGCGCCCTACCCTTCTGTTCGATCCAGATTTTCAGTGAAGCCCCCATCAAGTTTCAAAATAGCTATGTGTTGCGCGACGCCGTCGGCGTCGGGAACACCCCGCCGTTCGCCGCAAATGATGGACAGGCTGGCTGTGTCGCGATTGCGCAGCGACTTACTCGTCTTGGGAACCGCAATAAATGGCTCCTGGAAGTACGTTCACTCGGTCAAGGTTGGAATAAGCACCTTGCTGGCGATTGCGTCTGCAAGCTTCGTTACCAGTTGTGTGTTGCCTTCAGTCAGTGTGCCGCCGATCATAAAGCCTGGCCACTCCTTGACCTTGAGCCATCCGTCAGCGGGGCCGTCCGTATCACTTCCAATCATAGCCGGGTTGCCAAAGAACACGAGCAATTTGCGTTTCTGATCGATAATCTTCGGATCGTCCCATTTGGCGCGCAGCCCGTCATAGGTGCGCGGCATCTTCGTGGCAGGCGGATAGTCCGGGTTCTTCAAGCTTACAGAGTGGCCTGCCCTGTGCGCGGTGATGTCTGTCCACACGGCGATGACGGGATAGACCGCCTGCAACGGCTTGGTGCCCCCGCTGGGGAGATCGCCAACCTTCGCCCAAGTCGAGTCCATAGCCTCATTCACGCATTCAAGCCCCGACTCTGGCGCGTCCGCGCCTCCAGTAGCCGTTTCCGGGCTCACGTAGGCGCTAAAGCTGGTTCTCTCGGCCGGGAGATTGAAGAATGCGGACGACTTCATCGGCGGCTTATCTCCAACCCCCTTCCAGTATTCGGGATGGGAAGAATTTATCAATACCCATGTCGTGCCGTTATGCCACCATCGATTCGATCCGGTGAGGTTTGACCCGCCATAGTCGCGAAAATAGATGGCTCGAACGCGCATGACATCGAACGCCTTGATGCCACGCTTCTCCAACTCCGCGGTAAGGTTGGCTTCAAGGTTGAGCGCGTTTGTCTTGACAGCGTTTAAGGTCGACCCCATTGAACCGGTCGCATCAATGCACATGACAATGTCCAATTGGCGAATCTCTGGCCGCGCAATAGCGGCCGTTGCCCGTAAGGTTGAGGAAAAACTGGGGAAGCCGAGGATGCCAACAAAACGCGTCGGGATGACGATATCCGCCCACCCTTCGATACGCTCTTTATCTTCCGTCATCGAGAATTCTTTGTGGGAGACCATTGCAAGATCATCAGATGAAAGATTCGCATTAAAGTGACGCGCTGCAATCTGTGCCCGTTCGCTGTCCTCATCATCCAATCTGGCTGCTGCCAGTGTCCCCGCATCGACAGCCGCCTGAAACTTGGTCTCAATATTGGACTTCTCGGTATAATCCATCGTCATCCCGACCATGAGTACAACCGAGACAGATAGGAGCGCGAACGCTACTGCTAGCGAACCGCGATCATCTATATTGAACAGTTTGATGCGAGCGAGCAATTTCGAGATAGTCATCGTCCGAAACACCAAGTCTAAATGCACAGCAGCAGTAATTGAGATTGAAAATAATTTAATAACCATAGAGACTTAAGAAATTGAGAATTCAAAGTATCAAATTTTAAGATAACAAATGTATCCCTAAGCAATGCGCTTTGCGCGATAGGGTGCATTCCATCAGGAATGCACCGCCTTCAAGCCACGCCTAAATTTGTTCAAATTAGTTTTCGCTAGAGGACTAAGAGTGGCAAACCGTTACCACGCTTAAGGGACATCGATGCATTTCTAGCGGAATGCAACATACCTAACGGCTTGGGCTATTGATTTAACCCTACGTTTAGATATCTCTATACAGGCCTTTAGATCTGAACTTGACGGGACGATGCATGTTAAGCTTGCTGACTATTTTTTTGAGCTCTTTGGCTATTTTGCTTGGAGCGACTCTGGGTGCAGTAATCTTGGGCTCAATTTTGTATAGTTTGTTTCGCGCAGCCGTGGGTGTTTTTGTGAAGAATTTGAAGGTCCGCTATCTGCTTTCAATCGTGCTCACTACGCTCGGCGTCGTGCCGTTTTCAACTTGGGGCTACGCAATTAGTGGTTCTATGGATTGGATACTTAGTTTGCTTTATGTTCCAGGACTAATATTTATCGCAATCTTGTTTTATCGGCGTGATGTAATTGTCTCAGTCGCAGGTCAAAATGCATAGCAATGCGCTTCGCGCGGTAGCGGTGCATTCCATCAGGTATGCACCGCCTTCAAGCCAAGCCTAAATTTGGTCAAATTAGTTTTAGCTAGAGGACTAAGAGCGGCAAACCGTTACCACGGTTAAGGGAAATCGGTGGATTCATTGGAGAATGCACCCGACCCAACCACCTAATCTGCACCCCAACCTACTGGCCAATAAAACCCTGTGTCCAACGTCGAAAACCCATGTTAGGCTCCACCTCAAGGCTTCGCTGGTTGGGGGTGGAATGGCTTGTAATCGACATGTGCTTTCGCTTGGTTTGATCTTTACGATGTTGTTGGCTGTGACCGGATGCGCGAGCGATCCATTGATGCTCAATATTGTTAGCGCGCCTGAAGCCCTCAATCACGGCAGGCTCAATTCCACCAGTGATACCAAGCCAATCTCCGATCTTCCAGGCGGCGGCATGCTCTATGCGACCGATCGCGCCCCGGTGGGGAGCGCTGAGACCGGGTTTTATGGTGGCGTTCGCAGCCAAGCTTTGCGGGTGGGACTGGCAAAGCTGGAAGTGGGCGACAGCGACCTGACTTGGGAAAAGGCGCGAGAGATTTCGATTCTGAAGAATAAGGCGGCTAATTATCCGCTACGCGTGACGGGCGTGGAAGAATTCGGTGCCCTAGACCGCCGCACGCCCTTGACTGAGGATGGGGTGAGTGATGAGGCGGGCGCTGCGCGGGCCCGCTTTGCCAAGGCGATCAATGAACGTCTGGAGCAATCGTCGCAAAAGGACGTATTCATCTATGTGCACGGCTATAAAGTCGTCTTCGAAAATCCGGTGCTCGTAAGTTCAGAGCTCTGGCATTTCTTAGGGTATGAGGGTGCGTTTATTGCGTTTTCCTGGCCTTCAACGCCCAAAAGTACCGCCTATTTTGGTGATATTGACGCAGCAGCTGGCATGGCGCGCAACCTTCGTGAACTCATCGAGTTTGTTGAAACCTCGACCAAGGCAGAGCGGATCCATATTCTGGGCTACAGTGCCGGCACCCGCATGGTCGCGCGCGCGATGGAGCAAATCTCCCTGATTAACCGGGGCCGTGAGGCGGACCCCAAGCGCCTCGGCCACAAGCTTGAAAACGTCATGCTGGTCAGCAGCGATATCGACCGGGATGTGTTCTCGGCCTACTTGGCGGATGGCATCCTTGGGTCTCAGCGGCATCTCATCATTTACGGATCACAGCGCGACCAAGCCTTGCAGATATCCGGCTTAGTAACCGGCCACAAGCGGCTGGGGTCCACCATGACATCCAGCGAACTGACCCCCGCCTTTCGACGCTTGCTGGCCGACAATAAGGACCGAATTTCTTACATCAATGTCTCCAATGCTGAAGACATTACGCTCGATAACGGACACGGCTATTTCCGTTCCAGTCCATGGGTCAGCGGCGACATTTTGATGAAGCTCGCCTATCGACTGCCCCCGGAAGAAAGAGGCCTAGTGCGCGACCCGTCGACCGGGATCTTGTCGTTTCCCCAAGACTATGTTCAGCGCATGGCCGCGATCCAATCGGCAAGCTACGCGGCCCTGTGCTCAAACCCGTCCACAACAACGGCACATGCCCCAAACTGTAAGGCGAAACCGCTGCCTACGCCGTCTAAGAAGTGAGATCAAAGGCGCTGGTTTGGTAGTGTGTATTCCTTTCGGGAGTTAGGTCCAGCCTGTGGCTTGGTCTACCCCTCCAAAAACGCCAATAGCGGCACGATACTCGCCCCCGCATCCTCTTCATGCGGCACATGCCCAAGATTGTCGAAGGTCGTCAGCGACGCATTGGGCAGAGCTTTGAGGTAATCCTGCGCATTGGCCACCGCGATCAAAGCGTCTTTCTGGCCCCACATCAGCAAGACGGGCTGGGTGATTGTGGGCAGGATCGGACGGGGGTCTAGGAGGACAGTCTGCTGCATGCGGGCCAACAAAGCGTCTCGGCTGCCGGGGGCCAGCGTAAGGTCGTAATAGCGGTCAAAAACGGCCTCGGTCAGGCGCTTGGGTTCGGCGTAAGCGGCCGCAATATTGGGCCGATAGAGGGCTTTGGGCAGGACATAGGACATGACGGACAAAAGGGCCGGCACTTCGGCCTTCTCGCCATTGGCAAAGCCAGGGCTGGCAAAGCCATCGGGCGCGATCAGCACCAGCTTGCTGACCCGGTCTGGATGCTTGGCGGTAAAGGTCCACGCAATCCTGCCGCCCAAGGAATTGCCGACAAAGACGGCTTGCTTGATGTCCAGCTTGTTCATCAGCTTGAGGATGAGGGCGTGGGTACGCGCGTCAGTATAATCCCCTGTCGGATCTGGATCGGACAGGCCAGCGCCGGGCAGGTCTAAACGCACGACGCGGTGCGTGCGCTCTAGCGGTCCGGCCCAAAGGTCCCAGGTCTGTAGGCTAGAGCCAAAGCCGTGCAGGAGAATAATCGTTGGCGCAGATTTAAGGCCCGTGTCGCGAATATGCAGGCGAAAACTGCCAAGATCGACGAGGTCGGTGGGACTGTTCAGATAACGCGCCTCCAGCTCGTCTCGCGAGCGATCCGGGGTCCAGAGCCAGAAGGCTAGGGCTACAAGCAAGATCAGACCGATTGCGCCCGCTCGTTTAAGTGTCATTGCAACCCTGCTTTCATTGCCCAATTACCGGTCGGCCAAACTTGCTTAGAAACCTAGTTGTTATTCTGTCTTAGACATTTATGATGGGATCACTTCTAGACCAAGCGAAGGCGTGAGCGGATGAAAAAAGCAATCATTTGTCTGGCCTTGATGGTCAGCGGCTGTGTGTCCCCCTCTGGCTTGTCTGGCTCGGTGCCAAACCCAGAGGATCCTAAGTACAGCTCGCCCAATTGCCGCGCTATTCGCGCGATGGCGGCGGATTATGACTTCAGGTCTTGGTCGCGCACAAGTTTGGCGCTTGCTGCTGAAAGCTCTCACAAGCGACTAAAGGAGGTGCCCTCAACCAAGTCTGTCGCCAGCCATCAAGAGCGCGGACCCATGATCGAAGCCGGTGTACGGGATTTGTGCACGTCCTAGCGCGATAGGCCCCTCACCTTTTTTGACGCGGCTGGTCGCGCCGCCAGTCCCAAGGGGCCTCGAAACTACCCTTCCACATGCCTGCCTTTGCGGCCTTGGCCTCTGCTTCATAGGGTCGGTAAGCTTTAGAATAGCGTCGAAAGGCCAATGCATGGCCATTGCGCACCATCCAAGCCTGTAGGTCTTCCCCCGCCACAGAACAGCGCGCCACGACACGGTCAAAACGATCCTTTCCGGTCGGCTGACAGGAGACGGCCCGCGCGCCTACCTTATCTGACAAAGCAAATGCCGCACGCTGGCCACAGCGATAGGTTCTGGCTGCTTGATCTAAACAGCTTTGTGCGGATTCGGGCGCATCAATGCCGAACATGCGGATGCGCGTGCCTTGAACCTCCAACGTGTCGCCATCAATGACCGAGGCTCGGCCCTGTAGAGGCCCCGCCAATGCTTTGGACTCTGCCTCTAAGGGAAACGAAATTAGGCCGCCAAAAGCAACCAGACACAAAACACTTTTGGGAACACACATGAACGCGACACACTTAAAAACACGACTAGCTGGCCTCATCATGGTTTGTGCGCCAGTGCAACTCCAGTCCTCGCCCGTTCAGGCTGGCGTCGTGTGCGCTTTTGAATACAGTGTCGGCTGTTGCAGCGGCTGTAGCTGTCGCGGTGGCCCCGGTTGGCGTTCTAAGCGCGCAGGCCCTCTATGAGCTGGAAACACCTCTGCAGCGAATGCAATAATCCTCCGAGCACCGCGGGGTGCACGAAGAAGAACTGAGCGTGCTAAGAAAGGTTATCGGGTTTAGTCGTCAAAACCGACAAAGGTGGTGGCGTCCGTCACGCTCTTGCGCTCTGACACCACAGCATTGGCCGGGAAGGTCTCGTCTGGCCATCCCAGCGCAATGCTCTTCATGATGACTTGATCGTCAGCAATGCCGGCGTGTTCGCGCACGACCGGCGATTGCATGATGCCTTGGCTATTGATCACGGTACCAAGTCCGCGCGACCAAGCTGCATTGACCAAAGCGGTTGCCACCGCCCCGCAGTCAAAAGGCGTATCGTCGCTGCCATCTAGGACTTTGTCATAGGTGATGATGATGCACACCGGGGCGTCAAACTGGCGAAAGCCGCGCAGCACCCAATCCTGCCGCATGACTTGATCTTCGCGCGCGATCCCCATGGCCGCAAACAATTGCTTGGCGACGCCCACTTGGCGGTCCCGGTGCACGCCCGCAAAGGCCCCACCAATGCGAAACTCGCGCGAGTGCGGCACGCCAGCCAGATTACGTTCCGTATTACCCGCGCGAATGCGGTCTAAGGGTTCGCCCGTTAGGACATAGAAGTTCCAAGGCTGGGTATTCATCGACGAAGGTGCGCGCATGGCCAGCGCCAAAATCTCCTCAATCAGCTCTTTCGGCACAGGATCCGGCTTATAGCCACGAATACTGCGCCGACCCAAAACAACTTGATCGAATTCCATATGATACCCCTGAGCCATTCTGCGCTTTACGCGCTTCCTTCCCTCCTACAGGGACTCATGCGGAAAGGTCAAAATGCCGTAAGGTGAACTCGATCTCGCTCCCGCCCAAAAACCAAGTCTCTAACGTTTCCGAATTTACAAAGCCCAGAAACGCGCCCACATTCCATCAAAAGCGCCCCTGATTTCAGATCAAGAGCAGGCGCAAATAACGGGGGCGGACATGACAGACGGGCTCAACACTCATTCAGACAACACAAGTATGAAGGCGAGCGTCCCGCCGCCCAGTCTGGCGACCAAGATTTCCTATGGCTTTGGGGCAATAGCTTATGGTGTGAAAGACAATGGCTTTGGCTTCTTCTTATTGATTTTTTATAGTCAGGTTTTGGGCGTGGATGCGCGCCTGATCGGGCTCGCTATGACGATTGCATTGTTTCTGGATGCGCTCAGTGATCCAGTTGTAGGCTATTGGTCTGATAATTTTAGATCAAAATGGGGCCGTCGCCATCCCTTTATGTATGCTTCGGCACTCCCGGTTGCCGCGTCCTTTTTCCTTCTCTGGAACCCTCCAGAGGGTTGGTCGGATATAGCCTTGTTTTGGTATGTACTGGTGATTTCTGTGTTGATCCGCACGTGCATCACCTTCTACGAAACACCGAGTTCTGCCCTAGCCCCCGAGCTAAGCGATAATTACGACCAACGCAGCGGACTGTTAAGCCTCCGTTTTTTCTTTGGTTGGACCGGCGGCAATATGATGGCCGTGATTATGTTTGTGGTGCTGTTTCCAGCTTTTGCGACCCCCACCATTCCAAATGGCCAGTTCAATAAAGATGCCTATTCGACTTATGGCATTATCGCTTCGGTGATGATTTTTGTCGCGATTATGGTCTCGGCGCTGGGAACTCATAAGCGCATTATTCATCTCAAAGCTCCACCTCCCGTGCGCACTCTGTCAATCGGCTTAATTTTCAAGGAGATTTTCGAAACTTTGGCCAATCGGTCGTTCATCGCTTTGTTTCTAGCGGCGATCTTTGGGTCGATTGCGTCAGGGCTGTCTGCGTCCATGACCTTCTATTTTACATCCTTCTTTTGGGGGTTCACGCCCCAACAGACTGGACTTTTGACCATTAGCGTCTTCGTTTCTGCGATTATCGGGGCAGTGATGGCCCCCCTTGTGACCAAAACAATCGGCAAGAAGCAGGGTGCGATGATAATTGGGTTGGTTGCTTTTCTGGGAGCACCCTTGCCTATCGTGCTGCGTCTTCTAGGAGTCATGCCAGAAAATGGCGACCCAACTCTGTTCTGGATCGTCATGCTCACCAATATGGTCGATACTGGGCTGATCATTTGCTTCCAAATCCTGTCGGCATCCATGCTGGCTGATCTGGTAGAAGATGCAGAGATCAAGACCGGGCGACGGTCGGAAGGCATTTTCTTTGCGGCATCGACCTTTATTCGAAAATCCGTTCAAGGGCTTGGTGTGATCACGGCGGGCTTTGTCTTGGCGGCTGCGCAATTTCCTGCGGGCGTCAAGCCAGAGCAGATACCCGAAGATGCCCTAACCCGGCTTGGCCTATTCTATGTGCCAACCATTCTATTCCTGTGGTTGACCATGCTGGCAATCATGTCGACCTATCGCCTCAAGCGCGAAGATCATGAGAACAACCTACGCGAGCTTGCTTCGAGACAGAACCAAGTCGCCGATTGAGAGACGGCTTTACGCACGACCACCCAGCAAAAAGGCCAGCCCGTTGGGCTGGCCCTTGAGTATGACTCTATTCGGGTAAGCTCTAGAGCTTAGGCCGCAGCCTTTTCCCCAGCGCTCAAAGCGGCATAGCGCTTCAAATGCCAATCGGCGCTGCCGGCTTGGGTATCGATCATGGTCAAGCGCTTGAAGTAATGGCCGATGGCTAACTCGTCCGTCATGCCCATGCCGCCAAAGATCTGGATGGCGTTTTGGCCGACAAAGCGACCACCGCGACCAATTTGCGTCTTGGCACCGGCGCAAGCCTTAGCACGTTCCAGCACGTCATCTTCGCCACAGCGAATGGCGGCGAGATAGGCCATCGAAGTCGATTGCTCTGACCACATGAACATGTCGACCATGCGGTGTTGCAGCACTTGGAACGAGCCAATGGCGACGCCAAACTGCTTGCGCTGACGGGCGTAATCCACCGTCATGGCATGGGCAACGCGCATGCCACCGACAGCCTCGGCGCACAAAGCGGCGATGACATTGTCTTGGGTCTCTTCCAAGGCTGGGAGGATCCCGTCGACTGGGCCGATGACGGCATCAGCACCGACCGAAACATTTTCCAAATAGACGTCGCTGGCGCGCAGGCCGTCGACGGTTGGATAATCCTTGGTCGATACGCCTGCTGCAGTCTTGGACACCAAGAACGCCGTCAGACCGGCACGCTCGCGCTGGCCACCTGCCGTGCGAGCGATGACGATCAGTGTATCCGCTTGCGGCCCACCGATCACGACCGACTTATGGCCGTTCAAGACATAGCCTGCGCCGTCCTTTTTCGCAGTGGTCGACACATCGGCCAAGTCATAGCGGCTCTTAGGCTCGCTGGTGGCAAAGGCATAGATCCCCTCACCCGTGGTGATGCGACCGCCATGCTCTTCTTGCTGAGCGGCAGAGCCTGCCACGCGCAACAAATTGCCGCTGGCGACAACGGATGGAATGAAAGGCTCAACCACCAAGCCTTTGCCAAACTCTTCCATAATGACGAGCGTGTCGATTGCACCACCACCAAGGCCACCCATGGACTCAGGCAGTGGGGCCATCATCAGACCCATCTCAGCCATTTCAGCCCAGATTTCAGGCCGCCAGCCTGCTTCGGAATGAATGGCTTTGCGACGTGTATCGAAATCATACTTTTGCTGGACCAGCTTTGCGATCGAGTCCCGCAGCATGTTTTGTTCGTCGGTAAAATTGAAATCCATGTGGACGTTCCCTGAGTTCGTGCCTGTTCAGGCTCTGCATTATCACTGGATTGATAGCGCGTTTAGCGCACGATGCTAGAGGGGAAGCGCGGTTTAAGTCAGGCGATTACACATCAAAAATGCAAACAAGCCCGTGATCGCACGGGCTTGTTCAACAAGTTGGACGCAAAGACTTAGCCCAGACGGGCCAAAGCCGCTTCGTACTTCTGCTTCTCGGCTTCATAAGAGGCGCGCCGTTCACGCTGTTCTTCAATCACTTCAGCGGGTGCTTTGGCGACAAAGCCTGGATTATCTAGCTTGCGGGAAACCGTCTCGATTTCCTTGGTGCAGCGGGCAATCTCTTTGGACAAACGGGCTTTCTCCGCCCCAATGTCCATGACGCCAGCCAAAGGAATGGCGACAATCGCTTCGCCCAAGACAAAGGTCACACTGCCAGCAGGTGCAGCATCGGCCACCACTGAATAATCCAAGCGCGCCAAGCGGTCGATTTCAGCTTGATAGCGCTCCAAGCGTAGCGCAGTTTCTTTTGACGCGCCGATCAGAAGTGCGGGAACCTTTGCCCCAGCAGGGACATTGGTTTCGCTGCGCAAAGACCTAAGGCCCGTGACCAGATCGACCACCCAGCCGACTTCAGCGGCGGCGGCTTCATCAATCAGGTTAGCATCGAGTTTGGGCCAAGCTTCATTGATCAACAAGCCCGCCCGTTTAGGGCCGAACTCAGCTGTCTTGTCCCATAATTCTTCGGTCACAAACGGCATAAAGGGGTGCAGGATCTTCAAAATCTGATCGAGAACCCAAGCCACCGTCCGGCGCGTTTCAGACTTGGCATCCTCGTCTTCGCCATTCAGCAAAGGCTTGACCAGCTCAAGATAGAGGTCGCAGAAAACACCCCAAACGAAGGCATAAGATGTCTGGGCCGCTTCATCGAAACGATGGGCTGAGAGAGCCGCTTCGACACCATGGGCGGTTTTGGTCAATTCCGACACGATCCAGCGGTTCAGCGTGTGTTTCACCGTGCTCGGCTCAAAGGCCTCCCACAGGCTACATTCATTCATCTGGGCGAAGCGGGCGGCATTCCACAGTTTCGTGCCGAAATTCCGGTAACCTTCCACCCGCTTATCGCTCATGCGGATATCGCGGCCGGGGCCTGCTGCAATGGCGAGGGTGAAGCGCAGTGCGTCGGCACCATAGGTGTCAATCAGAACCGTGGGGTCAATGATATTGCCCTTGGACTTCGACATTTTCTTACCGTTCTCATCGACCACCCGAGAGTGGATCACAACGGTCGAGAAAGGTGCTTTGCCGGTGAAGTGACAGCCAAACATCATCATCCTGGCGACCCAGAAGAAGATGATGTCAAACATCGTCACCAAGGTGCTAGTTGGATAAAAGCGGCTCATCTCCGCCGTGTCTTCAGGCCAGCCAAGCGTCGAGAATGGCCAAAGCCCAGACGAGAACCAAGTATCGAGAACGTCTTCGTCTTGGATCAAAGTCACATCGCGACCATGTTTGGCCTTGGCCGCAGCATGGGCTTCGGCTTCGGTTTCTTCGACGAAGATTTGGCCTTCCTCATCATACCAAGCTGGAATCCGATGACCCCACCAGAGTTGGCGCGAGACGCACCAAGGCTCGATATTGCGCATCCATTGATAATAAGTCGCTGTCCAGCTTTCGGGCACAAACTTGGTCTCGCCGCTTTCCACCGATTTAAGCGCATTGACGGCAAGCTTAGCTGCATCGACATACCATTGGTCGGTCAACATTGGTTCGATCACGACGTCAGAACGCTCACCCAGTGGTTGGGTGATCAGCTTGTCTTCGACTTTGAGCATCAGGCCGCGCGCATCAATATCGGCCACCACTTGCTTGCGCGCCTCAAACCGGTCGAGGCCGCGATAGGCCTCGGGAATATAGTCGGC
>JBEIEG010000032.1:0-14830 GCA_040383035.1 Hyphomonadaceae bacterium
CAAAGTTGAAAAACTGGTGCAGGCTTGCAACAACGTAGACTCGTCATCTCGACTGATGCGGTTATATCGGAACATAAGAAAAGGTCGGGGGCCATAATGCAGGGTCAAAGCCAAAAACTTGAGCGCTTGGTGATTGTTGGCGGCGGGTCTGCTGGCTGGATGGCGGCTGCCGCCATCGCTAATGCCGCTGGGCGGGGGTGTTCAATTATCCTGATTGAATCCGACGAGATTGGAACCGTTGGAGTCGGTGAGGCAACTATTCCGCCCATCAAAGTTTTTAATCGCACGCTTGGCCTCGATGAGAAGGACTTTGTCGTTCGCACCCAAGGCACGTTTAAGCTGGGTATTGAATTTGTGAATTGGGGCCGTCAGGGCCACCGCTATTTCCATCCGTTTGGAACCTATGGCGCGGACTTTGATATGGTGCCGCTGCATCAATATTATCTGCGCGCACGCCAATCAGGCCAGGACCCTGGCTCGCTGGATGAGTTCACCATGGCCTGGCAGGTTGCCAAGCGCGGCCGCTTTGCTCCGCCAACTCAAGATCCGCGCTTGATCCAGTCGACATTTGACTATGCCTATCATTTCGACGCGGGCCTCTATGCCCAGTTTCTTCGAAGCTATAGCGAGGCGCGCGGGGTCGTCCGGATGGAGGGCAAAATCGCGGATGTAGGCCTCGATGGTGAAGATGGTCGAATTACCCATGTGACGCTGGAAGATGGCCGCAAGGTGGAGGGCGACTTCTTTATCGATTGCTCTGGCTTCCGTGGCCTGCTGATCGAAGGCGCGCTCAAAGCTGGTTACGAGGACTGGAGCCATTGGCTGCCCTGTAATCGGGCGATGGCGGTGCCGTGCGAGCATGGCGGCGAGTTTACGCCCTATACCCGCTCGACCGCGCGGGAGGCCGGCTGGCAATGGCGGATTCCACTTCAGCACCGCATCGGCAATGGTTATGTCTACTCCAGCGGCTTTATCACCGATGAAGAGGTGGAGCGGACTTTGTTGGCTAATTTGGACGGTAAGCCCTTAGCCGATCCGCGTCCTTTGCGCTTTACGACGGGCAAGCGGAAGAAGATCTGGCACAAGAATTGTGTCGCGATTGGTCTGGCCGCCGGATTTATGGAACCGTTGGAATCAACCAGCCTTCACCTCATTCAGACCGGCATCACGCGTTTCTTGGCGCTGTTCCCCAACAAGACGGTCGACCCCGTCTTAGAGACAGAGTTTAATCGCTTGAGCACCTATGAGTGGGAGCGTATCCGCGATTTTCTCATCTTGCATTATTGCGCGACCGAACGCGATGATAGCGAGCTCTGGCGCTATTGCGCATCTATGAGCCTGCCAGACACCCTGACCTATAAGATGGCGCACTTCCGCAAATATGGGCGGATGGTCTCTGATGGACCCGAATTGTTCCTCAATCCAAGCTGGTTGGCGGTCTATTTAGGACAGTTTGTCGAGCCTGAGGGCTATGATCCTTTGGTGGATACCCGCACCCATGTGGAAGCCGATCGGCATCTGGCCAGCCTCAAGACGCTTATGGCGCAAACGGCCGAAACGTTCCCAACCCACCGCGACTTCATCAACCAAACCTGTAGGGCAGGCTAAACCTTAGCTGACCATCCGCAGGCGCGGGCCTTCTTCGCTGGCTTTGATGACTTCAGTGCTGGACTTGGGTTTGCCGAACAAATTGCCTTGGGCATGGGTAATGTCGAGTTCGAGGATCTCCACAATCGTGCGTTCAGTCTCAACACGATCTGCAATCAGCTCAACCCCATAGCGCGAGAAGAGGGCAGAAACGTCTGTTGGTTCGAATTGGCGATTGAGACCGGTCACAGGCACTGTCTTGGCTTCGACCAATTGCTGCACCAGTTTGTCACCGGCAATCTTTACATAACGCACACCCATGCGCTCCAGCTTGCGCAAGTCGAGGTCTAGGGTCTCGCAACGGTCAATCGAGAAGCGGAAGCCCAAATCAAACAAGCGGCCCATATTGCGCTCAGCCGCCATAGGGATTTTTTCAAACGAGTCGCGGGTGAGTTCGAAAATGATCGAACCAGCGAGATCTTTGTTATCGCGCAAGAAGGCGATGAATTGCGGGAAGAAGGTCTCATCCCCCAAGCTCGTGGTCGAGATATTGCAGAAAAGCCCGATGCGCCGGTCATGCTTCAAGAGGCGACGGGCGATCTGAACGCACCGAAGCAAGAGAAGGTTGTCAATCTCACCAACCAGGCCCGAAGGCTCCGCCACGCGCAAGAATTCGCTGGGCAGAATCACAGCACCAGATGGGTCACGCAGGCGAGTAAAGCCTTCATAATAGACGGTCTTGCGCTGAGGTAGCGCGACGATGGGCTGCAAGTGCAACTCGATCCGGTTCTCCTCCAAGGCGGAGCGAACAGCAGCCAAAAGGTTTTGATCAGACCGGCGCGGCGAGAGCTTTTGGCCTTCAACGGCTGTTGCCTCGCGCCGACGCTCATTTTTCTGCACATAAGTCGTCAGAAGCATCGCGATTTCGTGGACTTGTCGCGCCAAGGCAGCCTCTCGGGCCGCCGCATCTTCTGCCAGCGTGGTCTTCAGGGTTTCAATCTCGTTGTGGGTTGCGCCCTGCATATCTTTCAAAGATTGGAATTCATTATCGATCCGGGTCTTTTCAGATCGTGAGAGATTCGCCTCCCGAGGCGTGAAGGCAAGATGGAATAGGCCGCAGGCAACGGCCAACAAACCTCCCATGCAGATGGAGACTGCAAGGCTGGCCTCTTGAATATAAAAAGCAAACGCCCCCAACCCAACAGCGGCGATGCAGTACACTAAAAAGAGAATAAAATTAGCGGCGGCTAGCACGGGCTTCTCCCGAGGATGCAAGAAATTTTCACCTGCAAATTAAGGACGCTGAACTGGTTAACGTTTAGTTTACCATAGCGAAATCACAGAAAAATTTCAGTCGGATCTCCCATCGATTTTGGTTGGTGTTGATATCGTAAGATCCCGGCCAAAATTCGGTATGGCTGTATCTTGTCCCGCTTCAATAACCTCCCGACGCATGGTGCGCGCCCGCTCAAAAGTTGCAAATAAGGTGTCGCCATCACCCCAGCGTATCGCGCGACGCAAGGCGGTCAAATCCTCTGAAAAGCGTCCGAGTAAGTCGAGGACTGCATCCTTGTTGAGTAAAAACACGTCGCGCCACATGGTCGGGTCAGAGGCTGCAATGCGGGTAAAGTCTCGGAAGCCCCCCGCAGAATATTTGACAACTTCACTATCGGTCACCGCTTCCACGTCTTGAGCAGTTGCGACTACGCAAAAAGCGATCAAGTGGGGCAAATGGCTGGTCATGGCGAGGACTTGGTCGTGGCGCACAGGGTCCATAAAATCAACTTTAGCACCCATCGCTTCCCAGAAGGTCGTTAGCCGAACAACTGCCTCTTGATAGGCAGGGCGCGGGTCAGCAAGGGGGGTGAGAATTGCCCAGCGGCCATTGAACAAAGCTGCAAAGCCTGCATCTGGGCCAGACTTCTCACCACCAGCAATCGGGTGGCCCGGGATCAAGAAGCAGGTTTCTGGCAGAACGGGTTGGAGTTGCTGTACAATTGCTTCTTTGACAGAGCCAACGTCTGTAACAATGGCTCCGGCTTTGACATGGGCCCCAATCTGCGCCCCGATGGCCCCCATGGTGGCCGGGGGGGTACATAAGATGATTAGGTCCGCGCCAGCAACGGCTGCTTCGGCCGTCTCGGCCACCTCGCCAAGGCCCAATTCCACAACTCTTGTGCGCACAGAAGGGTTCACGTCAAAGAGAACGATCCGCGACGCCAATGAATGAGCTTTGGCGGCAGCCGCTAACGACGAGCCGATTAGGCCGACCCCAATAATCGCTAAGGTGTCGAACTCGCTGGTAGAGTCTGGCATCACAATGCCATGAAATCTTTAAGTGCCGCGACTGTCAGGCGGTTTGGCTCTTCGAGACCTATTGAGATACGTAAATAGGCGTCCAAGCCATAGGCACGAACGGCGCGCACAATGACCCCGCGCGACCGCAAATAGGCATCACCAGCTTCAGCGTTCTTTCCGGGCTCGCTGGGGAACTTCACCAAAATGAAGTTGCCGACACTTGGCGTCACTTCAAGGCCGAGAGCGCGAATTTCGTGGGTCAACCAGGTTAACCACTGGGCATTGAAGCTGATGCTATGATTGGCAAAGTCTTGGTCCAGTATGGCAGCTTCTGCTGCAGCTAGGCCTGGCGCGTTGATATTGAACGGCCCACGTACGCGATTGAGCGCATCAATCACCACTTGTGGCCCATAGCACCAACCGACGCGCGCGGCAGCAAGCCCATAGATTTTGGAGAAGGTGCGTGTCATCAACACGTTACTGGCTTCTCCGGCCAGCTCAAGACCAGACGAATAATCATTGGTCTGCACATATTCACTATAGGCTGCATCGAGAACCAAAAGCACGTAGCCGGGCAAGCCCGCATGCAGGCGCTTGATTTCTGAATAAGGCAAATAGGTGCCGGTTGGATTGTTGGGGTTGGCCAAAAAGACGATCTTGGTCTTGGAGGTAACACAGGCCAAAAGCGCATCTACATCGGCGGTCAGATTGGTTTCAGGGGCGGAGACACAAATGGCACCGGCTTGTTGTGCAGTCAGTCGATAGACCAAAAAGCCATGCGCGGATTGGACGATTTCATCGCCTTGATCGAGGAAGGCACGCCCCAAGAGCTGGAATATCTCGTCGGACCCGTTTCCACACATGATACGGCCAGCATCAAGGCCATAGCGGCTAGCAATCGCTGCGCGCAGGCTTGCATGCTCTCCGTCTGGATAAGTTGCCAAGTCTCCCGCAACGGCTTGATACGCGAGACGGGCAGCTGGGCTGCAGCCCAATGGATTTTCATTGGATGAGAGCTTCCAAGGTTTCTCAATCCCCGGAATCTTTGCTTCGCCTCCCTTGTAGGGCACAATATCGAGAATTCCGGGCAGGGGCGCGACTGACATTTTCATAGCCTTCATCGGGTAATCTATTGCTGGGTGGGCATGACCTTCCGACCCGTTTTGGTCAAGGGGGCTTTGTGTGCAGTTTTCTGCTCTAGGAGTGTCCCATTTTAAGTCACCCTTTACATCCTGCGTGTAGAAGGAGCGGTGAACAGACGCAAAAGCCTCAAATTTCGGTTTGAAATTTTGGTGTCATGACCGGGAAAACCCGGCAACAAAGAATTTGGTGGGTAGAATGAGTAAGACTGTCCTAATCGTAGATGACGATCCGTCGCAGCGTCGCCTGTTACAGGGTGCTGTAGAGCGTCAAGGTTTTGCAACGCGAACCGCCGAGGATGGCGCGCAGGCCATTGCGCAAGCCATGGACCCAGCCGTCGATGTCGTTCTCTTGGATCTGATCATGCCCGGTGTCTCGGGCATGGAGGCACTCGCAGCCATCCGCGCTAAACGTGATGATTTGCCCGTCGTTGTGCTAACCGCATCAGGGGGCATCGATACGGTGGTGAAAGCCATGCAGGCCGGTGCGACCGACTTCTTCGTCAAGCCTGCCAGCCCCGAGCGCGTGATGGTTTCTATTCGAAACGCGCTGAAAGTTGGCGAATTGTCGGGTGAAGTAAAACGCCTCAAGAAGAAGGCTGCCGGCACTTTTACCTTTAGCGATATGGTTGCTGGGGCTTCGGCCATGCGCCAAGTGATCCGTCTGGGCCAACGTGCGGCCACTTCCAATATCCCCGTTCTAATCCTGGGCGAGAGCGGCGTTGGTAAGGAAGTGATTGCCCGCGCCATTCATGGCGAGAGCGAGCGTTCGGGCCGCCCAATCATCGCGGTAAACTGTGGTGCGATCCCAGAGAATCTGGTGGAGAGCATTCTGTTCGGGCACGAAAAAGGTGCCTTTACTGGCGCACATGATCGCCATTTAGGTAAATTCCAAGAAGCTGATGGCGGTACTTTATTCTTGGATGAAGTCGGCGAGCTGCCTCTCGACGTTCAGGTCAAGTTACTGCGCGCGCTACAAGAAAGCGAAGTTGATCCTGTGGGCTCAAAACGGCCTGTCAAAGTAGATGTGCGCATCATTGCTGCAACGAACAAGGACTTGGCCAAGCTGGTTGGTGAAGGTCGCTTCCGGGAGGATTTGTTCTACCGTTTGAACGTCTTCCCAATTGATGCGCCGCCGCTGCGCGAGCGCATGGAAGATATTCCTGCCCTGATCAAGCATTTTGTAACCCGCATCAATGCCGAAGAGGGCAAGCGGGTCTTGGGTGCAACGCCACAGGCCTTGGCTATGCTGCAAAGCTTTGATTGGCCCGGCAATGTGCGCCAGCTTGAAAACACAGTCTTCCGGGCGGTGGTTTTGTGCGATGGCGACTTCTTGCAGCCAGAGGACTTCCCCCACGTTCAAGCCGCCTTGCCGCAGTTTGTCTCTGAAGCGCCCATCAATGGAGCTGCAACCCCTCCGACACCTGAGGCGGCAAACCTATCAGCCGTGATCGATATGCCAGCCCTGCCGACCAATAGTGATCTGTTGGTTGCGGCGATTGAAGCGGGTAATGGCGTTGCTATCTTTGACCCAGCAGGCCATTTGCGCACGCTAGAGCAAATTGAACGCGACTTGATCGAATATGCCATCGACCTCTATGCCGGACATATGACCGAGGTTGCGCGCCGCTTGGGCATTGGCCGTTCGACGCTCTACCGCAAGCTCAAAGAATATGACTTGGAAGAGCATATGGCGCGCGCAGCTGGCTAGGCCAGTTGCATCACATAATTGCGCTTGGTTGTTAAGGTCTGGCGATAGCCAGATTGCGTGAGTGCACCCATCAGGTCGCTTGCCCAATCCCTTTCGCTGCGCTCGAGAATCAGCAGGCGTGGCCAGAGGTTTTTAGCCGCTTCAGCGAAGAAGGGCATAAGGGCGCGATCTTCATAGCCCTCAATGTCGATTTTCAGAGCGTCTATCCGCTCTAAGCGGGCTTCCTCAATCATGTTGAGTAAAGGGCGGACGGCGATCTCCACTTGATCTGCGCCGCCCCCAACAGTGGCCAACGACGCGCCGCCTTCATTGTCGCTGCCAACAGACAGCGTCATGACGCCATTAGAATCGCCCGCGCCGCACGGAAAAATCTGTGCATTAAACTCCGGGTTTAAGGCAAAGTTGGCACGCAAACGGGCCAAAACGCTCGGCTGAGGCTCTATGGCAACAATTCTCCCGCTGGGTCCAATGATTGGTCCGACCCATAGGGAATAGGCCCCCACATTGGCCCCCACATCGACAAAGACGTCCCCGGCTTTCAGTTCACGTCGTAACAGGTCGCGCTCTTCGGGCTCAAAGCGGGAAGGGGAGAACATGAGGCGTTTTTCTGTCACGTTGCGGCGGGGGTCGATACGGGTCTTGATGCCCCAGGTCATAAGGTCGAGCGGGCCATCAAGTCCCGGAAGGATAAGTCTTTTTCCAACCGACGCGGCAAATTTGCTGAAAGGACCCGGATCAAAACCTCGCGCTAAGGAGATGATACGGCTCTGAAACGCCGACGGGGAAAAGGTGCCGAAAGGACTGACTTCGTTTAACATTGTTGTGAGTTGCCATGCGTTATCTGCATTTGCAAGGAATTAGCCGCACGAATTGACGTTACGTACCGCTTCCCCTCAGCCTCATCCCGGTCTAGTAAGGATTCACCGCGTTATCCCACGCTTTTTCAGGGATGCGCTCAGGGAGGAATAAATGGATCTCGCGACAATTACTGCTGGCATGAAAGAACGTGTCGAAGCCAAGCCAGCTTTCGGCAACACCGTGAAGTTTGATTTCGGCGATGCCGGCAAAATCCATATCGATGGCAAGAACGGCAATGCCGTCACCAACGACGATGGCCCAGCAGACTGCACCTTGAAAATCGCCCTCAGCGACTTCGTTGATATGGTTGAAGGCCGTCTGAACGGCATGAACGCTTTTATGGGCGGCAAGTTGAAAGTTGATGGCGACATGTCGATCGCTATGAAACTTCAGTCGATCATCGGCTAAGCGCAGCGCGCGCCCGATGCAAGTGGTTCAGGACCCTTTTGTGAATGCGTTACAAGGTCTGGAGACCTTTCGTATCCTTGGGCCTGACGACAAAACAATCCGCGCGGCTTTTGTTCCCTATCAGGGGGATAATCCGCGCGGATCTGTTGTTTTAGCACCCGGTCGGACCGAATATATTGAAAAATATGCGGAGACGATTTCCGATCTCCTCGCTCGGGGCTTTAATGTTCTAACTGTCGATCATCGCGGTCAGGGCTGGTCTGATCGATTGGGCTCAACAGCCCATGCAGGTCATCTCGATAGTTTTTCAAAAGCGACCGAGCATATGGCCTTGGCGGTTGCGGCCGTGGCTGATCGGCTGACAGGCAAGCGTATTTTGTTGAGCCACTCTATGGGTGGCACGATTTGCTTAGAGGCGTTGTTGACAAACGCGATCCCCAATGTGGTTGGAGCGGCGTTTTCAGCGCCCATGTGGGGCATTTTGGCCCCCCCGGGGATGGGCTTGCTGGCCAAGTCCTTGGTGGCGACTGGCAAGGGCAAAGACGTTGCACCATCCCTGCCCACGACATGGCAACCCGAAGCTTTCGCGGCCAATCAAGTTACCCATGATCCAAAGCGATTTGCTCGCAACAATGCCTTGATGCTTGAAGAGCCTGCCTTGCAGATTGCTGGCCCAACCAATGGCTGGTTGGTTGAAGCTATTAAGACGATGGCCTCTTTCACGCCTGCTCGCCTCTCCCAAATCAATATCCCGATCTTGGTTGTCAGTGCCGAAGGCGAGACCATTGTGGATAATGCCGCCCATGTCCGCATCTGTGGTCAAGTGCCCCATGGCCAGCTTCGCGTGGTAGCCGGTTCTAAGCACGAACTTTTGCACGAAGTGGACGCCATCCGAGCGGCGTTTTGGGCTCATTTTGATACTTGGGCGGATCAAGTCCTAGCCTAAGGCGTCTAAAGTCCAGTCAACTACACTGCCGTGTGCATTGATGGCTTGCTTAGTCTGTCATGATGTTTATACCCGCGCCTTCGAACGGGCAGGTGGCCGAGTGGTTGAAGGCGCACGCCTGGAACGCGTGTATGGGTGCAAGCCCATCGAGGGTTCGAATCCCTCTCTGTCCGCCAGTTCGACCTGCCAACAAGTCAACCTCTTGTTTGGCACAAGCCACGCCTCCCTCTGCAAGAGAGCGGAGCAGCCTAGATTGTTTAGGCAAAAGGCTAAGTCTTCAAGCATCCTATCATCGCTGACTTTAGGTCAGCCATCCTTCAGTGTGCGGCTGATCCGTGCCCTTTGCCGGTTTAAGCCCGGCTCCCTGCCACGCAAATTCCCATTTGTTGAACTCAAGACCTTGTGCAAGACTGGCGAAAACAAGAACGATTTGCCGGGAGTGAAAGTCAGGACACATGGATGAACGCTATACAATCTGGGGCACGCCTCATTCACTTTATACCGGGAAAATCCGCTCTTATTTGATCAAGAAGGGGATAGCCTATGAGGAAATCATGGCGTCCGATCCCAATTTTGTTGGCGACATCATCCGGCAAGTTGGTCTCAAAGTGATTCCCGTCATGCAGGCACCTGATGGCGAGATCATTCAAGACACAACGGCCATGATTGATCATATTGAGAGCCGTGTTGCCGCGCCAAATTTCGTGCCACCTGGCCCAGTCCAGCGGATTGTTGCAGACCTGATTGATGCCTTTGGGTCCAATTACTTGATGGCGATCGCCATGCATTATCGTTGGTCCTATCGGGAACAGCAGGAACATTTCCTATGCAATGAGTTTGCGCGCGCGGTGCCAGCGCCAACCTACAGCGATCGGATGGAGAAGGCTGGCAAACTCATGTCCCGCTTTGCGGACTTTTTGCCCAATCTTGGCGTAACGCCAGAAGTTATCCTCGCAATGGAAGAGAGCTACAAAGAGCTTCTAGCTTTGCTGGAGACACATTTTCAGAACTACCCCTATTTTCTGGGCGGCTCTCCCAGCGCAGCCGACTTTGGCATGATGGCGCCTTTGTATGCGCACCTCGCGCGTGACCCTGTCCCAGCATTTCTCATGAAAACGACCGCCCCTTCAGTGTTTCGTTGGACAGAGCGGATGAATATGCCGGGCCTAAAGGACGGCGACTTTAAGGACGTCGCGATTGGCTTTCCTGAAGGCGATGCGCTTCCAGAAACCCTTCAACCCATCTTGGCATTCTTGTTTTCCCAATGGGGTCCGGGTCTAAAGGCCGATGCGGAACGCTTTGACGCTTGGCTGGATGGTCTTGAGGCCCCTGACGCTGGAACACTTGTATCCCATGATGGTCGACGGCAAGTTCATCCACATGTCGGGCGGATCAGCTATCCGTGGCGTGACGTTGTGATGCAACGGGCCAGCCAGCCCCATGCGCTTTGGCATTTTGAGCGATCCCGCACAGCGGCACAGGCTTTAACTGGCGTCGACCGCGACCGATTGGACGCCCTACTTGAACGAACCGGTGGAAATGCCATGATGGCCCTAACAACAAAGCGCAAAATAGCCCGGCACGATAACGTCTTGGTGCTGGCCTAGAAGCCACTAGAAATAAACGCGCCCGAACGCCGAATAATGGCGAGGGACTTTAGGGGGAAACAGATGAGCAAATGGCGGATCGCAGCGGCAAGTGCTGCCGTGCTTTTGATAGGCGCGTTTGTCGCGATCAAGTTTTTCCCCATCCAAATTGCAGCGGCGATCGACAAGGTTCGAAATCCAATAGCCCCTCCCCAGACTGTCACATGGGAGAAGGGGCCCAACAGTCCTCCGGCAGGCGAGCGCCCTCCCAATATCATTTTGATCGTGGCCGATGATCTCGGGATCAATGATCTGACCTCAACCGGAACCGGCGTTGCAAACGGACTTGTGCCGACGCCCAATATTGATGCGCTCGCCACGGAAGGTGCGCAGTTCAGTACAGGCTATGCCGGCAATGCCACATGCTCCCCCTCGAGAGCGGCCTTGATGACGGGGCGCTATCCTGCTCGATTCGGCTTTGAGTTTACGGCTGTTCCAAAGGCCTTTGCGCGAAATTTAGGTGTCCCAGTTGAGGGGCGCTTGCATCAACCGATCTATCACGCAGACCGAGAAGCCGAGATGCCCACCATGGAAAACATGGGCATGCCCGAAGATCAGATTACGATTGCGGAGCTTTTGAAGGGCAAGGGTTATAGAACCCTGCATGTCGGCAAGTGGCATCTGGGTGAAGCACCCAAAATGCGGCCGGAAGCACAGGGTTTTGATGAGAGTTTGGGCATTATGTTTGGGGCAGGCAAATTTCTGCCAGACAATCATCCAGACGTCGTCAATGCAAAGCTTGAGTTTGACCCAATCGACCGCTTTCTTTGGATCTACGGCACGGATGCGGTTCAAAAGAATGGCGGCCAAAGATTTCATGTCGACGAATATATGACCGACTATTATACCCATCAGGCGGTTGCCGCGATTGAGGCCAACGCAAACCGACCCTTCTTCCTCTATCTGGCTTACAACGCGCCCCATACGCCTTTGCAAGCCAAGCGCGAGGATTTTGACGCCCTGTCCGGGATCAAGGATCACAATACGCGCGTCTATGGTGCCATGATCCGTGCCTTGGATAGAGGTGTTGGTGAAGTTGTTGCGGCGCTGAAGAAAAATGGCTTGGATGAAAACACGATTATCGTGTTCACCAGCGATAATGGTGGGGCTTGGTACGTCGGCCTGCCGGATATCAATAAGCCATATCGGGGTTGGAAAGCCACGTTCTTTGAAGGCGGAATTCGGGTGCCATATCTGATGCGCTGGCCGGGTAAGATCACCGCGGGTCAAAAAGTTACAATGCCCGCACACCATCTTGATTTTTACGGGACGGCTGCGGCAATTGCCGGGGCGCGTGTTCCAGGTGATCGCGCGATGGACACTTTGAACCTTTTGCCGTTCGTCACGGGAACCCCCCAACTGGAATCGCGCACGTTGTTCTGGCGTTCAGGGGCCTACCGGGTTGTGCGGCAGGGCGACTGGAAATTGCAAGTTGCCGGCAATCCAAACAAAGTTTGGCTCTATAATCTCGCGACCGACCCAACTGAGAAGAAGAATTTAGCGCAGGTCGAGCCAGATCGGGTGGCCGCCATGAAGGCGATGTTGCAGGCCCACGACGCTGAAATGCCCAAGCCCTTGTGGCCAGCCTTGGTAGAGGACGCTATTCGTATCGATGTACCCTTGAATGCGCCTTGGAAGCCAGATCAAGAGTACGTCTATTGGGCAAACTGACAACGTTTAGCCCGCAAAGGATTCCACGGGACTGGGCGAAGCAAACCACTTGCTTTGCCCGTTGTGTCCGCTTGCATCATATGCAGAACAGCGACCCCTTTTAGAAAAGCGGATCCAAACAAACATGGCTTTAAGACCGCGGATCAATTGTCCGCGGCAAAGCAAGTGCGAGCTGTGAACGTTTCAACATGACTTATGCCGACTTACATGCCACGACACACTGCAAGTCATGACCCCATCAATATGACTTGCAATAACATCAATCAAAACAGAGCACTGAAAGCTCATGCAAGTCGCCCTCTTATATCTTGCACGTTTAATTGGCATTTCTCCAACTACGCGCATTTTTTCTTTCATAATCATCTCCTTGGTGATTTTGTATTTGCATATGATTTAGATTGGGACAAGCGTGGGATTTGGTTATTTGGGATTATTTGGAGCGGTGTTCTTGAAGGGTGGGCTGTTTGGGTTGTTTCGAGAGGGGTGATAGCGGCGCGTCATGCACGTTTTCGGGCTCTTATCGACCTATGCGCAGGATCTTGGATGGATCGTGGGCGTCAGGCGGTCGGTTCGGCACAGATGCGGGTCGGCTGGGATTTGTGGGGGCATGAAGCTACACAGGCACATACGCGCGTTCGGAAGTGCTTTGGGGACGGTAGTTTGTCCTTTGGCGGTCTTCCTTCGCAGACAAGATATCGTGCTCACCCACTATCCTTGGTCATCGTCGCTGTCTTCCTCGCGGAACTCCCTTAGGCTTTGGCCTTTTGGGAACTGGTGGCTTCAAGAGGGATCGGATCGATCGGGATCCGGCTTGAAGGTAAGGGTTGATGGCACGGAGCGCGTTTCGATCCACATGGATCGAAGTTGCGCGCCAGCCTGGTGATAGAGCGAGGCTCTAGGCGGGCGGGGCGGTTATTGCGGGGCCAGCTTTTGGCGGCTTACCACGTCGCTTGAGCGTCATGGGTTTGCTGGCCGCCGCGATGGCTTCGTCGCGAAGCTTGGGATCAAGAGCAGCAAGTGCTGCCTTGATTTTTCCAAGGTGGCGCGCTGGCAAGGTGCGCTTGGAGCTTTGCACTAGGGCGATGATCTGAGGTGTCACACCTTGCGGCGGTCTTTGTCTTGGAGCCTTGGGAGGCTTCTCATCAGCGGATAGGTCATCATTTTTTTGCGGCTTGGAGCGATCGCGTTTGGGTTTACCCGGATTTGATGGACTGGGTTCCCAGTCTGGTGCCCATTTTCCTGGAGCGAACTCGAAGACGGTGCCATCGCGCCACATGGCATGCATGATGCTGGCAAGTCGGCGCGCCATTGCGGTGACAGCTTTCTTGTGACCGCTGCGCTTGGCCTGTGCCATGCCCCAAGCTTTGAGTGTTGACCATGTGCCAGAGCGCGTCAGCATGGATTGGGCTGCCTCATAGAGGAGGGTTCGTACTTCCCCATCACCCCGCCGCGAGATCGCGCCGTTGTGACCATCGCTATCGCCTGATTGCCAGCGGCGGGGGGTGAGACCCAGATAGGCACCGACATCGCGGCTTTTGGTGAACCGCCCCGGGGTCTCGATCGCGGTTTTGAAGGTTAGTGCCGTGATGGGGCCAACACCAGGTATCCCCATGAAGCGGCGACAGACTTCATCTCCGCCGGCCAGCTCCCCAACCAAGCGGTCCAATCGCTCGACTTGGGCCCATAAAGCCTCGCGTGCGGCGAGCATTGCCCCGCACAAGCCTTCCAGCAAAGTGTCTCCGGCCACGGCGGCCATGACCGCATCTCCTAGCTTTCCCCGTGAGACAAGCCCCAGCTTGATGCCGAACACCTTCAATGAATGACGTATGGTGTTCTCGATATCGAGAAATTTGCGCTTTAGGGTCCGTCGGTGCACCAGGATCAAGCGGATCCGGTAGCAATCGCGGCTTTTCATATGAATGGCGTTAAACCAGCCGGTTCGCATGAGCTGGGCAATGCCACGGGCATCATTACGGTCGGTCTTGTTGCGTTGAGCGCCAAGGCTTGCACGCACATGGCGGGTCTCCAGACAGGACGTAGGCAGACCTGCCTCCAGTAAGCCAGTATGCAGCCAGGGCGCTAGAGCTCCTGCTTCATGACCCAAGCCGCGTAGCGTACGCGCCCAGGGTTTGAGGATTTCTGCTATGATTAAGGGGTCGGTCTCGACCTCGGTTTCAAAAACAATTTCGCCTTCGCGGTCTACCACACACACCGCTGTTTTGAGGGTCGCAACATCTAGTCCAACAAAATGTTCCATTCTCTGTCTCCCGCGCTGTCGCGGCATTCCTTTTACCGCCTCACGATTGGAAACCTTCACCCCCTCTATCGCAACCAATTCCCCCAATACTAACCCGAGTGAGGCACCGCCAATTACCGCGGCAAATCTCCCCCTAATCCAACTCACTCTGTCCCACTTTCGCAAACACCTGTCCCACTCTGACCAAGCCGACCCGAACAAGCATCTCCGAAGCGCAAAGCCTCTGCGGGCCAAGAAGAAGAGCAACCGAAGCCCAGCCTAGACCCGAGCACGCGAAAAGGGCGGAGCTGTTAGGCTCCGCCCTTGGGC
>JBEIEG010000033.1:0-14760 GCA_040383035.1 Hyphomonadaceae bacterium
GACACCGGCACAAGCCGCCAACTCACCAGTGGTGATGGCAATGATGTTGCACCTGTCTGGAGCCCTGATGGCAAATGGATCGCCTTTGTCTCCAAGCGCGGCAATGACCAAGCCAACCAGCTTTATGTGATCGCCCCCGATGGGGGCGAAGCCCGCCGCTTGACGGGCGTGCCAACGGGGGTGTTGGCGCCTAAATGGTTCCCCGATAGCCAAAGGATTGCTTTCATCAGCTCTATCTGGACAGACCTTGCCACGTGGGAAGAGCAAGGCAAGCGTACGAAGGATCGAGCCTCCACAACCATGCAGGCCCGTGTTTGGGATAAGGCTCCCATCAGCTATTGGGATCGTTTTCTCGATGAACGTCAGCCACACCTTTTCGCTATTTCGATTAATGCAGGAGACCCAGTTGCCCTGACCCGGCCTGCGGGTGTGGCGATAGAGTTCCGCACACCGGGCTCTGAAGATTATGATATTGCCCCGGACGGCCAAGAAATTGCCTTTGTTGGCGAAAGCGATACCAAGGGTACCCGCCCGAATTCGGATGTCTTTGCGCTGTCTTTGACAGCTGGCACGGTTCGCAATCTAACCACCGCCAATTTGGCAGGCGATAGCGAGCCCCATTACAGTCCAGATGGTCGGTATCTGAGCTGGAGTTCTAATGTCATCGTATCGGCCCCTGACCGCCAAAGGGTGATGCTGCTGGACCGCCAAGCACCTGACACGGCACCACGCGACCTGTCCGCGACTTGGGATTGGTCTGCCTCAGAAGTAACTTGGGCTTCAGATTCGAAGTCCTTGTGGGTGATTGCAGAAGATCGGCCGACGCGGCGCGTGTTTAAGATGGATCTGACGGGCGCGACGCCTCGCCGCATTACCAAGGATGGCGACTTTGCGGGGATTGCGGCGGCGGGGCGCAGCTTGGTCGGCTTGCAGGCCAGCTTCTCCAGCCCTGCTACGTTGGTGCGTATTGATGGCGCAACTGGCCAAACTGGCCAATTGTCTCGCTTCAACGACGCCCTGCTTGCCAAAGTTGAAATGGGCAAAGTCGACTCGGTTAGCTATCGCAGCGCCAATGGGGCGGATATCCAGATGTGGGTCGTCAAACCACCCCGCTTTGATGCATCGAAAAAGTATCCCGTGATGTTCTTGCTGCATGGCGGACCCCATGTCGGCATTACCGATCAATGGTCTTACCGCTGGAACGCACAGGTTTTTGCGGGTTGGGGTTATGTGACGACGTGGCATAACTTCCATGGCTCATCGGGCTTTGGCGACGCCTTCACCGATGCCATCCAACCAGATTGGGTCACTTTGCCTTATCAGGACACATTGGCCGCCGCCGACTATTTGAAAGCACAAAAATGGGTCGATTCTGAACGTATGGTCGCTTCAGGGGGCAGCTATGGCGGCTATCTGGCCACGGTACTTCTCGGGCGGCCCCATCCCTTCAAGGCGTTGGTGGCCCATGCGCCGGTCTATAATCAATACACCCAGATCGGAGCCGATTATGGGGCCAACCAAAATCGTTACTACGAAGCTTGGGAAGACCCTGCGAAGTTTCAAGCAATCAGCCCGAACATGATGGCCGCCAACTTTAAAACTCCAACCTTGGTTATACATGGTCAGCTGGACCTGCGCGTCCCTGTCAATCATGGGATCGAGCTGTTCAATACCCTTCAGAAGAAGGGCGTGCCTTCGCGTTTGATCTATTATGCCAACGAAAATCATTGGATTCTTCGACCCCAGAATTCCTTATTCTGGTATGAAGAAGTCAAGAAATGGGTGGAGACTTATGCTCCTGCTGGCGGCAAGTAAGGGTCATAATGCGACCAGAGCCTGAGTTGCGAGAAGAGATCATATGACGACATTTGGGGTAGCAATGAGCCCAGCTGCGGTTGACGCAGCGGGCCAGGCAGGGATGGCCGCTTTACGGGCTGGCGATCCTGCAACGGCCATAGCGAAGTTTCAGTCAATCGTTGCGGCTGGTGCGGCGGACACGTCTGTCTGGCTCGCCCTTTCAATGGCCTATCAAGCGTCAGGTGACCGGAAAAGCGAGATTGCCGCAGTCACCCAGGTGCTGGAGCAAGATCCTGACAACATCCGGGCGACTTTGATCAAAGCCGATGCGCTTGTCGCCATCGGTAGCAAGCGGGCCGCCATGGGCTATTATGCGCATTTGGAAGTCTTGGTGCCGGAGACAGGCGGCCTGCCGCCTGCAATTGCTGCAGAACTCAACCGGGCACGGCAAGCCCATGCAAAGCTGAAGCAAGGCCTCAGCGACTATCTTCTGGCCGAAGTTGAGAAGGCAGGCTTTCATCCAGCACGCTCAAGCCGCCGCTTTGGCGATAGTCTCGACATTTTGACAGGCCGAAAGCAGCGTTATGTTCCGACCCCGCGGGCTTACTTCTTTCCAGAATTGCCCGCGATCGAGTTTTATGACCGCGCCCGCTTTGCATGGCTTGACCCTGTTGAAGCGGCAACCGACGATATTTGTGCAGAGCTTATGCCGCTTCTCGAAGAAGGCACGCATTTTGGGCCCTATATCGAAGTGGAAGCCGAAAAATCATCTCATGTCGTTGCAAGCTCTGACAAGGAGCTAATCTCATCACCTGAAGATTGGACTGCGGCTTATTTGATCCGCGACGGCAAACATCAAACCCCGCTGGCCGAGCGATGCCCGAAGACGCTTGCTGCGCTGGACGCGGTGCCGCTTGAGACAATTGAAGGCCGCGCGCCCTTTGTTTTGTTTTCTAGATTAACACCCGGTGCCTGGATTGCCCCTCATACGGGCTTTTTGAATTCGCGTTTGGTCTGCCATTTGCCCTTGTTGGTTCCAGATGGCTGTTGGTTTCGAGTCGGCAATCAGGTCCGCTTGTGGGAGCGCGGCAAAGCGTGGGTGTTCGACGACACGATTGAACACGAAGCCCGAAATCAGGGCACCGGGACACGTGTCGTCCTCATCTTCAACATCTGGCATCCGGACTTGACCGAGGAAGAGCGTCATCTGGTTGGTGCGCTGATGACTGCTGTCGAGACCTTTGAAGTCGGCTAAGAAAAGGGCCAACCTGCCGCGTGACAGATTGGCCCCAAAATCTTGCTAACGAGGCTGAAATTCAGCCTGCGAGAGCTTTAGTTGCCGGGAGAGACGGTGAAGCTGTTGCCAATGGCCGCTGTGGTCAAGGCGATGTTGCCAGCCACATTTGTCATGTTCAAGTTAGCCGTAGCTACGTTGATGGCAGCATTGCTTTGTGAGTTGTTCAACGTGAGTGTGGACAGTGGCAATGAGGTCAACGAGAAGGTGTTGCCGATTGCAGCCGTCGTGAGGCTAACGTTGCCGCCGACATTTTGAACGGTCGCGTTCATAGTAGCGCTTGGGTCGATGTTGCAGAGTTGGGTGTTGTTCAAGCTGATTGCAGCAGCAGTGTTCGCCTTAACGGTGCCGGTGTTGCAGATTGCAGCCGAGGTGCCTGTGACATTACCGCTGACCGTATTCACGGTGGTGTTCAATTGGCTGCTCACATCACCCCAATAGCCTTGATAGGTGTTGATTTGGCTAATTGGGCCGTTGACTTCAGCAGAGTACGAGTTGCCAATGGCAGCAGATGTTTGTTCAACATTCCCGGTGACACTCGAAAGGCCGCTGTTCAGACGAGATTGAACCGCACCCCAAGCACGTTGGGTATTGGTGAGATTGATTGAGTCAGACGGTGCTGTACCATTTGCAACCTTTACAGTAGCCGAGTTTGCGATGGCGGCCGAAGTTGCGGTCACGTCGCGCACATTGGTTACCGAAGGGAGGTTCAAAGTGGCCGAAACCAATGCATTATTGGATTGTGTATTGGTGACGGTTGCTACGCGGCCAACGTCGATCGATGCCGTGTTGCCAATAGCTGCCGAAGTTGCAGTAACCGTGCCGCCAAGGCCCGCGTTCGTGCGGGTGATGCCGGCGTTGGTTTCAGCAATCGCCTTAGCAACGTTGTTTTGATTGGTGATGATCACGGTGCGTTGCGCCATGGCCGACGAAACAACCGAAGCACTGAGAGCGATTGCGGTTGCTGTGATGAAGAGTGATTTTCTGTTCACTGGATACTTCCCTCTTTTTTGCCGATGAGACGTTTTGTTCCACCGGACTGGTTACAAACTGTCGCAACGTGGTTTTTAGGTATGAAGTCCAAACCTCGATGCGTATTGGGTCAACAATGCCGCTAATTCCCCTCGCGACGCAGACGTTCCTGCATCGTCTCATTGTTGGACCGGCCCCCGGGCGCGAAGGGTTGATCTAATTGACCTGACTGAAGACCCCGCAAGGGTGTGTTCATTTGGGTCTGCCCGAAGTTTGTTTGACCGTCGGCCAATTGCGGCGACTGGGGTCTTTGTTGTGAATGCGCAATTTGCTGCTGGCCTTGACCCATCCGCGACTCTTGCAGCCAAGGCGCAAGCGGGACGGAAGGCGGGGCCAAAGCAACTGGTGCCCTTTCAGAATAGTGGCTCGTTTGACGTGGGGCCGGCGCAGCTTGCGCGAATGGCTGGCTTGGCGCATTTTGCGGCGCAGCAACAAACTGACGTGTCATGGAGAAACACGGCGCGGCGTCGTCGCCATAAAGTCCTGCGGTAAACTCAAAGACCGAGCGATCGATGATGCTGCGGATAGCCATTTGGATCGGCTCATTCTTACGGCCGCCGATCCCGATATCGATGGTATCGGAACCATTTGCTAGGACAGCCCCTAATTCACGCTGTTGGCCGCGTACCTGCTTTCGGTATGATTTGACCGCGATCACTTCGGTGGTTCGCGCATCGATCAAACGCAAATCCATCCCGACATCGACGACATAATCGCCATTGGTAGCAAAGAGAGAACCGCCTCTGTTGCCAGATTTGCTGATGGAAGCATCTTGGCCGCGGGATACAAGATTGTGGTTGTATTCGCTAATCCCACCGACGATATAAAGATCGACGCCTTGGATCTGGCCCTCCTGCGGTGTCCGAATGACGGTGGCGGAATCGCGCAAAAGTCGGTTGTTTGCAAAGTCCAGATCAACTTGGGTCACGCCGGTGTCAAAGCGCTCAATGACCCGCATACCAGCATTCGAAACGGCGGTAATGGCCATTAGTGTGGCCCCTTGAGTCAAGCGGCGACCCAGATACAGGTCATCAGCCCCGGTCATGTCAGTGATATGGCCAACGGCGACGCGCGGCGCGGGATAATCTTGGCTCCCCGCAATATCGGCAACGCATCTCAGAGCGGCTGTATAATCCGTCTGAGTTGTGGCGACCGCGCTACCCTTCAGCGTTGCAACGGGTGCAACGGGACCCTCAGTGGCACCAGTGCTCGCGCATCCCGCCAGCAACGTGCTCAGGGCGGTGCAGATTAAAAGGAGGCGAGTAGCTCGATTAGTACGGGACATAGGTTTCACCAATGCTGGCGCGCGATTTTATCGCGGCGCGTTTGTAGTCGCAGTCACACGACCATTATTGATTTGAGTGATCGAAATGGTGGAGTTTCGGACATTGCTGATCGAAACCAGGTTGCCAACAGCCGTTGTATTGGTCAGCGTGGAGCCGGGCAGGCGACCTGACCGTGTTGAGGCAGAAAGCTGGCCACCGAGGCCGCCATTAGGATCGGACAATCTAGCAGGTCCCGCTGAGCGCGAGCCGCCCAGGTCGACCGGACGACCATTGACGACTAGACGAACGCCATTTTGATCGCGGCTTGGGAACCGATAAGCACTTGCCTCAACATCGGGTGTAACGCCGTAGGTCCGACGCATTTGATCGGCACCCTGCTGTTGAGCTGACGCAAAACTTGGCGCCAAACACATCGCTGTCACAAAAATTCCAAGGAACTTCTTGTTGAAACCCCGAGGCTTTTTAGCGTGTACCATTTTGGAACATCCTATCCTATTAACGCTTTGGTAACGGGATAGAAAGCAACAGCCGTGCCATCGATATTTATTTAATTAAATCAGATATTTATAAACTGTTACACTTTGGTTACAGTCAGAGTCTGTACCTAACTGGCTTTGCGTTTTACCTGAAACTGACCGTATGGCTTAAAACGGTACAGATAAGTGGGTACAATTGACTCAACGCTCTCTAAAGTGGTTACCCTGAGATCGGCTAAAGTCTTGGCACCAGCGCTCACCACATTGTCGGTTTTCAACATGATAACTTGGTCGCCGGTTAGCGGTGGGCCGGCAAACGGGTAGAGTTTGAACACCGCATCCAGCACGGCGCCCAAAGGCTGCGCGAAAAAGAATGGCAAAGGTGCCAAGAAGCGCGGCCGCTCAATTTCCTTTAAGATGTATTGCAGGACTTCTTTAAAGCTATAGACGCGTGGTCCGCCCAGCTCGTAGGTGCCACCACCACTGTCGAGCGCATTGACCGCCGCTTCGGCGACATCACCAACATAGACTGGCTGAAACTTGGTGTGGCCGCCGCCAATCAAGGGCAAGGCAGGTGACATCCGTGCCATAGCCGCAAACTGGTTGAAGAAATTATCTTCAGGTCCAAAGATGATAGAGGGGCGCAGGATGGTGGCAGTGGGGATCAATTCGCGCACAGCTAATTCTGCTTCCCCCTTGGTGCGCCCATATTTTGAAGCGGATGCGGGGTCTGCGCCGAGCGCCGACATATGAATGAAACGGGTAATGCCAGCCTTGGCTGATTCGGCTGCAACGATCCGCGCGCCTTCCAACTGTGTGGCCTGAAAGGATTGCTTGCCCGTCTCGTAGAGGATGCCAACTAGATTGATGACGCCGGTTGCACCTTCTAGCGCCCGCGCGACACTTTCGGGGTTGCGGACATTGGCTTGAACCAACTGAATCTGCCCAACATCACCCATAACCCGCAAATCTTGCCCTAAATGGGGGCGTCGCATCGCCACGCGTACGCGTTTGCCCGCTTTTGCCAGCGCGCGCACAATATAGCGGCCGACAAAGCCTGAGCCACCAAACACGACGATCACATCATTGGACATGGTTTTCCCCTACAATTCGACATCGGCATAGTCTGATAGGACCTTGTTTGTCGAGCGTTTGGGACACCCAATCAGCTTAACGCAGCGGTCGATTTGCCGCACCCCCCACCTTGCTGCTATAGGCCCGGCACACTAAGGCCTCCGCCACCTGATTTCGATCATGGGTAGATGGGGCCTCCACTGCAGATTTCCTCCCGGAGCATGACCCGTGACCACCCTTTCTGACGCGCCAGTTTCATCGGCTGCGCTACGCAATATTGCGATCATCGCCCACGTTGATCATGGCAAGACCACGCTAACCGACCAATTGTTGGCGCAAGGCGGTGCTTACCGCGAAAATGAAGCCCGCGCCGAACGCGCGATGGATTCCAACCCACAAGAAAAAGAGCGTGGCATCACGATTTTGGCCAAGTGCACCAGCATTGTATATGGCCAAGGCGCTGACGAAGTCCGTATCAATATCGTCGACACCCCAGGTCACGCCGACTTTGGTGGCGAAGTTGAGCGCGTTTTGTCGATGGTGGATGGCTGTCTGCTTCTGGTTGACGCAACCGAAGGCCCAATGCCACAGACGAAGTTCGTTCTGACCAAGGCTTTGGCACTAGGCCTACGCCCGATCGTGGTTCTGAACAAAGTTGATCGCCCAACCGCCCGTCCGGATGAAGTTCTCGATGAAGTGTTTGAGCTGTTCATGGCGCTCAATGCCACTAACGAGCAATTAGATTTCCCATCGGTTTATGCGTCCGGCCGCGATGGCTGGGCGTCACTTATGCTCGATGGCTCGCGCGAAAATCTGAACCCGCTGTTTGAGACTATTATTGAACATGTGCCTGCCCCGGACGCAGCCCTGCGCCGTGATGAGCCATTCAAAATGTTGGTGACCATGCTGGATTCAGACCCATTCTTGGGTCGGATTCTCACAGGCCGTGTTGAAAGCGGTCGTTTGACGGCTGGTACGGTAGTGAAAGGCCTCAGCATTGACGGCAAGACCATCGAGCGGTCGCGCATTTCTAAAGTGTTGGCGTTCCGCGGTCTGCGTCGTCAGCCGATTGAAGAGGCAGAAGCAGGCGACATCGTCTCCATCGCCGGTCTGTCTACCACCACCGTGGCAGACACGATTGGTGACATGGACGTAACCGACGCCATTCACGCAACCCCAATCGATCCGCCAACCCTGTCGGTCACCGTTATGGTGAACTCGAGTCCCTTGGCCGGTCGTGACGGCGATAAAGTGCAAAGCCGCGTGATCCGTGATCGCTTGTTAAAGCAAGCCGAAACCGACGTGGCGATCAAAGTCACCGAGACCGCCGACAAGGACGCTTATGAGCTGCAAGGCCGTGGCGAATTGCAAATCGGTGTGCTGTTGGAAGGCATGCGCCGTGAAGGCTTTGAGATGTCGATCTCGCGCCCACGCGTTTTGACCAAGCTGGACGAAGACACGGGCCAGAAGATGGAGCCGCTGGAAGAAGTCGTCATCGACGTTGATGATGAATATGCTGGCGTCGTTGTTGAGAAGATGTCGATCCGCAAGGGCGAGTTGCAAGACATGCGTCCTTCGGGCGGCGGCAAAACGCGCGTTACCTTCTTGGCACCTGCACGTGGTCTGATCGGCTATCACTCAGAATTCCTGACCGACACGCGCGGCTCTGGCATCATGAACCGCATCTTCCACAGCTGGACGCCTTGGAAGGGCAATATCAATGGCCGTCACAATGGCGCGTTGATTGCCAATGACAGCGGTAAGTCGGTGGTCTATGCGCTGTGGTATCTCGAAGAGCGTGGCGTTTTGTTCATTGATGGCGGCGAAGACGTCTATCAGGGCATGATCATTGGCGAAAACGCCAAGCCAGAAGACATGGACGTCAATCCGCTGAAGGAAAAGAAGCTGTCGAACGTGCGTTCGTCGGGCAAGGATGAAGCCATGCGCCTCACCCCGCCACGCCGGATGACGTTGGAGCAAGCGATTGCGTGGATCGATGACGATGAATTGGTCGAAATCACGCCTAAGTCGATCCGCATACGCAAAATGGAACTCAATCCTGCCTTCCGCAAGCGTAAGCCCAAGGCCGATTGATCAGATTTAGATTCTGAACGAGGGGGCTTGAAGCATCTGCTTCAAGCCCTTTTTCATTTGGGGCTGGCGACAATTTTTGTATCGTGTAGCGAGGCGATCTCGGTGTTTGAAAAGCCGATTTCGGTGAGGATTTCCAAGGTATGCTCGCCCAAAATGGGCGCAGGGGCAGGGGCTAGGCGGTCCACCCCCATAAAGTGGATCGGGCTGCCAGGCATCAGATAGCTACCAATGCCTGGCTGGTTCAGCATCGCAAACATCGGATTGTCGAGGCTGCAATCGGGATCTTCTTCCACGGCCTGCTTGAACGTCCGATACTGGCTCCACGTCACATCAGAGCCCGCGAGGCTGGTTGCGACATCTGAGAAAGTGCGTGCTTCAAAGAAGGGCTTAAGCAGCGCTGTAATGGCGTGACGATGGATAAAGCGTTCGCCTTCTTGGTCTAAGTCGGCATTAAGGCGCTGGCTCAAGTCTGCCATCTCCGCTTCTGTGCCCGTCGCGGCCTTTAGATTGCGCCATTGCCGGTCGGTGAGGGCAACGACCATAACCCTTTGACCGTCTTGGCACACAAAATCCTGCGCATAGGCCCCAAACAGCGAATTGCCCATCTTGGGCCGGTCGCTGCCATTAATGCTGGCTTCCCCAATAATCCCAAGATTGCCCAGCATGGCGAGCGCGGTGTCCTTTAAAGCCAGTTCGATCAACTGACCTTTGCCCGTTTTCCGGCGATGACGGTCTGCTGCGATAATGGCCATAGCGGCCTGCTGCCCGGTGATACAGTCCCAAGCAGGCAGGGCATGGCCCACAGGCTCGGTGGAGCCTTCAGGCCCTGTTGCAGTCGGGAAACCGACTGCAGGATTGACCGTATAGTCCACTTGCGGCCCACCATGACGATCGCCCAACACCGCCATCATGATCAGATCCTCACGATGTTGCTTCAGGCCCTCATAGGACATCCAGCCGCGAAGACGCAGATTGGTGAGGAAGATGCCTGCATCTTCTCCGGGGCGACAGATCAAACGGGTCAGGATCTCGCGCCCTTGAGGCGTCGTCATATCCACGGCCAAACTGCGTTTGCCCTTGTTGAGGCCTGCCCAGAACAGGCTTTTCCCAGATTTGGTGATGGGCCAACGTTCGGCATCTAGGCCACCTTGCAAGCGGTCAAAGCGGATTACATCGGCACCCATCTGCGCCAAAGTCATGCCAGCGAGCGGAGCGGCCACAAAGGCCGAACCCTCCACCACGCGCATGCCGTCCAAAATTCTATTCATTGTGTTTCCCCCGCCAACCATCATCGGATTGGTTTTTTTGTTTTGTATGGGTCGCCTTCAGGCCCAGGTCATCTGGGCTTCCATGGTGACTGCTTGGTCGCCATTGGCGGCGTAAATCTGGGTGTTCGTCGGTTCAGACTGCGCGCCATTGAAACTTAGCGCGTCAAAATCGAACAAAGGGCGGACGCCTTTAAACCGGAATGCCTTAGGCTTTTGGTCGGGTTGTTCCAAGCAGGCAAAATGAAAGCCGAGAATGGCCTGCAGGGGTCCGTGGACCACAAGGCCGGGGTAATTCTCAACCCCCATCGCATAATCGCGGTCATAATGGATGCGGTGGCCATTGAAGGTTAGCGCGGAGAAGCGAAACAGGAGCACGGGGTCGAGGGGGACATCATGGCGCCACCTACAGGCTGGCAATGGCACCGGCTCTGGCGGGGTGAAGACCTTGGGAATATCCATATAGACGATGTCTTGTTCTTCTTCATAAGCAAGGATCGCGTCCACCCGAATTTCATGACGGACCGTAACAAAGAACATGGTGCCTGCGCGTCCCTGTTTCTCGTTGATCTTTAAAATCGTCGAGGTCTTTGTCGCGCGGTCACCAATACGCAGATCATGGTGAAAGGTGCAGCGACTGCCAGCCCACATACGACGGGCTAAGGTAATCGGCGGCAAAAACCCACCGCGTTTGGGATGGCCGTCTGGGCCGATTTGACGACTGGGAGCACGCGGCAAGAAATAGAGCCAATTCCAGACCGGCGGTAGGATGGCTCCCTCAGCAGCAAAGTTTTCCGGGTCCAAGTTTAGGGTTGCCGCCAGCCCTTGTGCCGGACCGAGGGCAAGTATTTCTTCAAGTGTTTCCTGTCGTCCCAACCAGTTTGTAATGGGTTCCTGTGTCATCGCCGCGCCCCCGTTGGAAAGCTGTTCCAACAAAAGGCGGCAGCGTTCACGAGCCAGAGATCATGGCATTAGCCCTCGCACAAGGCACAACTTGCCAGCGCTTCGCTCTGTGGACGGCTTGTCTTAGGGCGTTCGATCCAAGGAAAGTGGACCTTTCAAGTGAACTGGAGCCCGTCCAGCTAAAGGCGTAACACAGCCTTGGAACGCACTGGCATATGCCGGGCTTGGGTTTAGCTGCCTGTCTCGGTTCAGCATTTTCCAGACAGCCATCGACAAAAGGGGCACGGCCAGCCCTTACCGATCCGTATACTTTCCCGCGAGCCGCAAGGTAGCTTTCTTTGGGCAAGATCAGCATTTTGGCCGCGATCTGAGTTTCAATCTTGGCCGCACAATGAACGAGTTGCCCCTCCCCCAGGAGAGGGAGGGGCTCAATAGCTACCAGATTCGGACCCGGTTTTCTGGAGCGACATAGAGTTTGTCGCCTGGCTTCACATTGAACGCCTGATACCAAGCGTCGGAGTTTTGGACCGCCCCGTTAACCCGGAACTGTGCCGGCGAATGAGGGCCGGTTTGGACTTGGTTGCGCAGGGCTTCTTCGCGTTGTAGGGCCCGCCAAACTTGGCTCCAAGCCAAGAAGAAGCGTTGATCGCCCGTAACACCTTCCAAGACAGGCGCTTTCTTGCCATTCAGCGACAGCTTGTAGGCCTGATAACCTACGATCACGCCGCAATGGTCGCCAATATTCTCACCAAGGCCGAGTTGGCCATTGAGTTTCAGGCCGGGCAAAGGTTCAAAGGCGCTATATTGGGCCACCATCTTTGCCCCAAGCGCTTTAAACGCGGCCACATCAGCTGGTGTCCACCAATCGCGCAAGACGCCATTCTCATCATATTTGGCACCTTGATCATCAAATCCATGGCCCATTTCGTGCCCGATGACGCCGCCAATGCCACCGTAATTGATCGCAGGGTCTGCGAATTCATCAAAGAACGGCGGTTGTAGAATGGCTGCGGGGAACACAATCTCGTTGTAGCTGGGATTGTAATAGGCATTCACCGTCTGTGGTGTCATGAACCAACGCGTCTTGTCGGTCTTCTTCTTCAGATCCTCGAGGTCATTTTTGATTTCAAACGCTTGCACGCGGCGATCATTGCCGAGTGGGTCACCCGCTTTGATTTCTAAAGCACTATAATCCCGCCATTTATCTGGATAGCCAATCTTGGGATTAAAGGTTGCCAGTTTCCGTTGCGCTTTCACTTTGGTTTCCGGCGACATCCAAGTCAGGCCTTCGATGCGGACCTTAAACGCCTTGCGTAAGTTCTCGACCAGCACCAGCATCTTGGCTTTGGCCGATGGGCTAAAGTGGCGCGCCACATAGACTTGACCAACGCCTTCGCCCAAGGCCCCATTAATGGCTTGAGTTGCCCGCTTCCAGCGCTCACGCTGAACGGGTTGCCCATTCAACGTCTTTCCGAAAAACTCAAACCGCTCGTCATCGATCGCTTTGGGCAGCACGCTCGCGCTGGAGGAGAGCAGATGATAGGTCAAATAGGCCTGCCAAGTCTCAACTGGGGTCGCTCTGAACAATTTCGCCAAGGGGCCAATTGCAGAAATTTCGCGGACAACGCACTCTTGGATATCATTGAGTTGAGCGGCACCTAGACCAACGGCCCAAGGAAAATCTGGCGCAATTTCGTCCAATTGCGCACGCGTCTTCAAATTGTAAGTTTTGGTACGGTCCCGACGATCGGTAATGTTCCAATGGAGTTTGGCAATTTCGGTTTCCAAAGCCATGATAGAAGCTGCTTTGGCCTCGCCATCCTTTTGCCCGGCCAGGCTCAGCATCTTGGCGATATGAACTGGATATTTCTCGCGCAGCGTTTTAAAGCGCGCGTCGTCTTTCAAATAATAATCCCGCTCTGGCATGCCCAAGCCGCCTTGGCCGATTGAGACAAGATAGCGGTCTGGATTGCCGGCATCTGGTCCAATACCCCAGCCAATAGGGGACGGTGTGGGGAGGTCGATTTTGCCAAAAAGGGCCGCAATATCTTCATGCGTCTTTGCCGAATTGATCAACTCAATTTCAGGCTGAATGGGGGCGAGGCCTGCCGCTTCAATAGCGTCTGTATCCATCATCGAGCGATAATAATCGCCAATCTTTTGTTCAATGGAACCTGGAGCACTCTTTTTCGCGGCAAGTTCATCGATGATCGCGCGAACGTCGGCTTCGGCTTTCGCGGCTAACTGATCAAAAGCACCCCAACGGACCCGGTCGTTTGGAATGGGGTTGTTCTTCATAAATGTGCCGCCGCCATATTTCCAGAAATCGTCACCCGGCTTAACGCTCAAATCTCGACCGGCCATATCAAAGCCGAAGGTTCCGATTTTTGGCTTATTGGTCGCCGCCCAAACAGAGTCCGATAGGCCTGCCTGCATGGCGATCGCGACACCCATGCCGCCTGCACTGGAAAAGAGAAACCCACGTCTATTCATTGTTCTGCCCCCGCATTGATCTTGGAAACTCATTTGAGTCAGCCTGTCGTTTTTGACAGTGCCTGTCAAATTGTCGAATTAACTTGCAGCAAGGTTTGCCAAACAAGTCCAGTCGGGCAACGATGAGGGTGAGTACCTGATGCAGCACGCGTTCACGGAGGTAAAGCCATGTCACAAAACATAGGGCCAGCAGATGTTGCGGTTATCACGGGTGGGGCCTCTGGTATTGGCTTAGCTTTAGGACAAGTGCTTGCTGCAAAGGGTGCGGCAGTTGTGCTGGCCGACATTGAAGGGCCGAAGGCCGAAGCTGCCGCCCAAGCGATCCGCGATCAGGGCGGGGCAGCGCTCGGCTGTTTTGTCGATGTGGCGGACCCAGCGTCTAACCAAGCGCTTGCAGACTTTGCGTTTGAGCGATTTGGCCGGGTGACCTTGGTGTTTTTGAATGCGGGTATTGGCGCTGGCGGGGCGATCCACAAGGCCTCTCGCGCCAATATTGCTTGGACCTTTGAGGTCAATGTGATGGGAACAATTGATGGCGTGCGCGCCTTTGCGCCACGTCTGCTCGAGCAAGACATCCCGTCACGCCTGGTGATAACGGCCTCAGAGCACGGTTTGGGTCTGCCGGTGCGCGGTGGCCAAGTAACACCCTATACAGCGTCAAAACATGCCTTGGTGGGCCTCGCTGAGGCGATGGCGCGCGACTATGTCGACACGCCTTTGGCCGTATCGGTGCTATGCCCGGGGTTGGTAGTCTCAGAAATCTGGAATGGATTTCGTAATCGCCACGAGAAATTTGGAGGCCCGCGTCAGTTAGATGCGGCGTTTGGGCGCGAGAACCAAGCGGGTCTTCCTGCCTCAGTCGCGGCAGAGCGTATCTTGCGCGGCATAGAGGCGGAAGAATTCTTCCTCTTCACCCATGGTCGCGATATCGCCGAAGTGGCTAGGCCTCGTGCAGAAGCGATAGAAGGGGCCTTGGCGCGCTTTTGGGCCCGCGAAGTCGATCAAGACTAATTTGCTTCACCTGCTCAGACCTAGAGAGCCTGAGC